>JAAEOK010000041.1 GCA_024244705.1 Alphaproteobacteria bacterium | reverse complement strand
CCTTACAATCTATCGGAGGGAGCTCCGGAACGAGGGTATGGGGATAACCAGCGACTTTTTTGAAAGCGGCGGGGACTCCCTCAAGGCTGTTCGCATTGTCGCCTATCTACGCGCTCTTAACGAGGAACACCCTGAGTTGCAGATAGGCAAGGGCTTCTCAACCTTGTCAGCTACGAATATCTTGCAGCATCATACGCCGAGTGCCTTGCTGCAATCTTGCTTTGGATGTTCGCCGGCCATTCAACCATTGACTCCAGAGATCCCCATTATTCCTCGACCAACTGAGATGAGGTTGCGGGTCCCTGCCTCTTTCCAGCAGACAATTATGTACACAGGAGATCATCTGTTGGCATCTTAGGCACATTCAGATTATAATATATTGATTCAGTTTGGTGCCATCGGCAAGCTAGATGTTGAGGCACTGAAGATGGCACTTGCACTTCTGTGGCGCCGACATCAAGTGTTCAGGACTGCACTGATTCTTCAGGTACCACAATTTCCTGGCTT
>JAAEOK010000040.1 GCA_024244705.1 Alphaproteobacteria bacterium | reverse complement strand
TGTTGGTCGACGTCGCCCCACACCTGCTCGTAGGTCACTCCGCGCTCTTTCAGGAAGGCGGTGACTTTCTCCTGGGGCCGGCCTTCGTCGAGGGAGACGCCGATCACGCGCACGCCGCGCGGGCCGAAGCGGCGGTGCAGGGCCTCGAGCTCGGGCATCTCGGCGATGCAGGCGGTGCACCAGGTGGCCCAGAAGTTGAGCACGGCGGTGCCGCCGTCGAGGTCGGCCAGCGCCAGGGCGCCGTCGCCGTCGAGGCGGTCGAAGGCGAGGTCCGGACGCGGCGCCGACAGCTCGCCGGCGGCCGGCGCCAGCTGGTCACGGTTGTAGTTGCGGTGCTCGAGGGCCGAGGTCTGGAAGTCGCCGGAGCCCTCGGTGAGGGCGATGCGGTGGTTGACCGGCAGATCCTGCCACGATTGCTCTTTGCCCGAGGGCCAGCGGACCTCGATCGAGTCGATCCGAGAGCAGCCGCCGAGGCCGAAGTGCAGGGTCGGGGCGCTCTGGGCCAGGAAGCCGGAGCCCAGCTCGACCTGGCGCAGCAGGCGTTTCCTTAGGGAAGGTGAAGTCGGGTATGACGTGTTGATGAATAGAACGACAGGAGATACTTTGAGAGCACTAACTGTCTCACTAAAACTTTGTCAACTAAGAGAACAAGCAAGTGAATACCCTGATCGGGTGTTCTCAACGCTACATTGTTTTGCGTAAATAAGGTAGCGACGTTTGTCAGGTACATAGTCATATATTGGAGTTA
>JAAEOK010000039.1 GCA_024244705.1 Alphaproteobacteria bacterium | reverse complement strand
TATGAATGGTGATGGGAAGGTTGATTTGATTTTTCAGGGAAATGTCAATACGTTTTATGTCTCGCTTTCTACTGGAAGTGGGTTTTATCCCGCAGCCCAATGGCTGGACCACGGAGATACATTCCATGCCGGACAGGCACAGTATGCTGATGTGAATGGTGATGGGAAGGCTGATTTGATTTTTCAGGGAAATGTCAATACGTTTTATGTCTCGCTTTCTACAGGAAGTGGGTTTACTCCCGCAGCCCAATGGCTAGACCACGGAGATACATTCAATGCCGGACAGGCACAGTATACTGATGTGAATGGTGATGGAAAGGTTGATTTGATTTTCCAGGGAAATGTCAATGAGTTTTATGTCTCGCTTTCTACAGGAAGTGGGTTTGCGCCAACATCAACTTGGATGGACCACGGAGAATCATTCCAGGCTGGTCGGGCGCAGTATGCTGATATGAATGGTGATGGGAAAGCTGATTTGATTTTTCAGTCAAATAGCAATGAGTTTATTGTGTCTACTTCAAATGGCCCTTTCCCGGATAAATTAATCTCAACAAATAACGGCGTCGGCGGCACCACAACCATCACCTACAAACCATCCTCCCAATACGACAATGATGTTTTCCCCTTCATCCTCCAGACCGTCTCATCAATATCTGTAGATGACGGAAACGGAAATACATCAACTACAGACTATACATACTCGGGAGGTCTGCTTGACTATGAGACCAAGGAACTCAGGGGTTTTGAATATGTAAAGGTAACAGACCCGGCGGGCACGACAACAGAGACCTGGTTCAAGCAGAACGAAATCTTTAAG
>JAAEOK010000038.1 GCA_024244705.1 Alphaproteobacteria bacterium | reverse complement strand
TCCTTACAATCTATCGAAGGGAGCTCCAGAGCGAGGGCATGGGGATGGCCAGTGACTTTTTTGAAAGCGGCGGGGACTCCCTCAAGGCTGTTCGCATTGTTGCCTATCTATGCGCTCTTAACGAGGAACACCCTGAGTTGCAGATAGGCAAGGGCTTCTCAGCTTTGTCAGTCACGGATATCTTACAGCATCATACCCCTGGTGCCCTGCTGCAATCTTGTTTTGCATGTTCATCGACCATTCAACCGTTGACACCAGAGATCCCCATTATGCCTCGACCAACTGAGATGAGGTTGCGGGCCCCTGCCTCTTTCCAGCAGACAATGATGTACACAGGAGATCATCTGGTGACATCTCAGGCACATTCAGATTATAATGTACTGATTCAGTTTGGTGCCATCGGCAAGCTAGATGTTGAGGCACTGAAGATGGCTCTTGCATTTTTGTGGTGCCGACATCAAGTGTTTCGCACTGCACTGATCCTTCAGGTGCCCCAATTTTGTGGCTTGTTTTTATATGACTGTAACTGAAG
>JAAEOK010000037.1 GCA_024244705.1 Alphaproteobacteria bacterium | reverse complement strand
GTCTTCAACTCATACGACGACATCGTCGACCACTGCTGTGACGCCTGGAACAAGCTCATCGATCAGCCCTGGAAAATCATGTCGATCGGACACAGGCAATGGGCACATAGGTCATGATCAACGGGATTTGGTATAAGACGCCTCGCACATCGTTTAGCACTACTATGTAGCTCTTATCGAATCCGCAAAGTGCAACTGTCTTGGCTACGGCTCGTTGAGACATAGACTCGGCCAGAACCGCGAGCAGCGGCAAGTAATCCTCATCTGGCAACCGCTCAGGAAAGGTGCGGATGATCATCGCATAGGTCGAACGAAGATGCGCCGGCACCTGATCGAATGGGACCTTCATTACCCTTGTTTCCGAACCAGATGTGCCACATCGGGAATCATCGGGTGACTGACATGGCCACTACAGGGTGGACAGAAGCCCAACACGACTACGTTTACCGTCCCGACAATCTCATTCGAATCAAATAATCGTTAGGATAGTTTGTTAGAAACTCCGAATCGGGGAACTCTTGTCTCGCCTCAGGTTCCTCGAATCCCCAAATATTCACTTGTTCAGGCACAGTGTTGGTGTTCTTGCACTCAAGAATACGGCCATCATCAAAAGCTACGCAAAGGCTGACCATGTTCATGACAAGACGGGGGCATGACACATCGATCAGAGACCAAAGTCGATTCAGATCTCCTTTTTTTTCCCACGCGGAATATACTTCCGCATCTTCAAACGACTTGCCCTTGTCGACTAGCGCGAAATCATCATTCATAGCAATCACCCCGATGGCAAAACAAAACCTAATCGAAGCCAGCTCCAGCTCAATCGAAACCAGTGGCCGTTGTATGGGGATCGCCCAGTCATCCATGTTCGAATTCACCAACTAGTTTCGACCTATCGTTCCCCAGGGATAGTGCGCTTCATTGCTCTTGGGGTGAACAACTTGCCCGGTAACAGGTGATATTGGCTGGCGGCTGTCGTTGAAGGCACGGAAATATGGCTGCCCGGTTACTTCATTTGAGTAACCATAACGCAGTCCAGCTATTGGGTTTTTGCCGGATCCAGGCGGCGGCAACGGCGGACTACCTTCCGGAGCAATGACGAATCCGTTGACCGCCCCTGATGGACTCCTCGTTGGCCTCACTTGCAGCCCTTCATCTGGAAAATGGAACCCGATCTTCCACTCGCCCGTTTCTTCATCATAGACGAATATCCGGTACTGGAGTATTTGCTGTGAACCTTGCGGCATCTGAGCTAGAGGAACAACACGCTCCCCGTACGGCGAAATCGCTGTTCCTTTCGGGACGTTGCGATGAAGCTCCTGATTGAACGCATGCGCAATCGCCGCAGACGCGAACCCATTTTCGAACTTGCCGCCGGTGAGCTGCGCGGACAGGCCCCCGACCGATCCGACGATCGCGGTTCGAATGAAAATGCCTGTCTCGTCCTTAATACCGCCCAGCGATGATCCCATGACCACGACACCGGCGGCGGCGCCGATCGCGTTGGAAATGAAGCCCTCCTGGAACGACCCGCCGAAGGCCGCGCGCAAGCCGCCTCCGGTCGTGCCATGAACGACGCCCTTGGCCACAGCTTGAACCAAAAAATGCTCATTCCCTATGATCCGGGTCAACTGCTTGCCGATCGCGGAGAAGACCTCTGCCGACACGTATGCAAACGCGGCCGCCTTTGCGGCGTCCTGTATCGAACCACCGCTACCAAGTTTCACATAGGCGGCACCCACGGCACAGAACGCCGCATTGCCGGTCGAACATGCGTAGGCCTGGGTTGCGATTGCCACAACGTCTCCCAGGACAGGGACCTGCAGAATCGCCTTGTAGACGACGCCGAAGCCTCATGAATCGCCGCTCAATCCAATACTTCCGCCGCTGATTGCAAGGTCAAGGCCGAAGAAGAACCCGGTCGGATCGGTCAGCGACAGCGGATTGTTGCGGACGTAGGTGTAGCGGTTGAGCGACTGCAGGTCGGTCGCGTCCTGCACCCGCGACATCGCGCGTGGGGATGGCGAGGTCGGCCACGCGCGCGGCTCGGTTTGGAAGATCAGCGGCCTATCGCCACCACCGAGCCGCCCGCCGCGCCATCGGGCATCGCAGCGAGCGCGATGCCCCTGTCCCTATGCCATCCCGCGGCGGGCGGTTTCGGATGTGACCGGCGAATTGCTTCTGGTTCGATTGCGTGAGACTCGGTTATCATCGCCATTGAAATCACTTACGTAGACCAAACACGCCAATAGCGCTCATGGACGTCCCAAGAAAATACTGGTGGGTCGCCATCATTGTCGTTCCCATCGTCATCGCGGCAATACCGGTGGTGCCGCAGTTCTTCGCGAGCAAGGAAGCCCCACCGATCACCAAAGAGGACCTGGTCGCCGCCGTCGTCGAGCTGCAAGGTCATTTTGCCACGGCGAGGTCGCAGCCTTCGTCGACCGGCACTCCGGAAGAGGTCCCGTACCGACCCTCGAACGACGACCAATTCTCCCGGTTCAATCCGGAAATTCAGCCGTCCCGGCAACTCGAGGCCCTGCTCGGCGCGTTCGCGGATGATTTCGAATCACAGAAATGGTTGCGGCTGCTCGAGCTCTTCGATCCGTCCCACGTCAACGCCCAGCTCGAAATGTACCTGCAGGACGACTTCATGTTTGAGCATTTGGGCGAGCCCGGTCAACGGAGCCAGGATGTCGTTATCAAGCTGTATCTCTATGAAACGCTTAACATGCAGGCACCGGACGGCCCCAAGGCGATCGAAGATGTGCGCGCCATCTACTTCACCGATATGCGGGAAGAATTCGACGGCTACTGGATGGTTTCCTTTACCGCGGAGCGCGAGCCCGGTGAGCCGCTGAACGGAAGCATCACGGTCGATAAGGACACGCTCCGATTCTTGGGCGCGTGGGGTTGACGGTTGGATCGATTCGGCCGGTACGGATCACGAGAATCTGAATATGCGTGAGGGATGGATGACTGGTGCGGGCGTGGCACATTCTTTTGTGTGCGGACGACAGACGCTCCAAGGAGACGCTCGATGACCGCCAATCGATTAGCGCGCCGTTCAATCCTTGCCGCGTTCGCGGCCTCCGCCGCCTTGACCTTGGCCGTGCCCGCCGCGTGGTCGATTGTCGAGGGGCGGCTTTACCTCAACCATTCGAAGAGCATCCAGCGCCGTTGGGAACGGAACCGCGCCCACCGGATCAAAGTGGGTGACCGCAATTGGCCGCTGATCGTCGCCGGCAATGGCAGGATCGTCGATTAGTGGACTGCCGTCAGTAGTATCCCTCGGCCGGTCCTTTGTATTCCTGGATCGTGTTGCCGCCATCCACCACAATGAGCTGGCCGGTTAGATAGCTCGCCTCCTCACCGGCCAGGAATACGACGACATGGCCGATCTCATCGGCCGTGCCCGGCCGACCGACAGGCGTATTCTTGCCGGCAAAGATTTCTTCGGCACTGCTGGACGGAGTCTCGATCCAGCCCGGGCCGATCGCGTTGACCGTGATGTTGCGATCGGCGACCTCGATGGCGAGGGCGCGGGTCAACCCCAGCATCCCGGCCTTGGCGGCGCCGTAAATTGTCGCCTTGGGATTGCTGACGACCGGTCCGGTGACCGACGACATCTGCACGATGCGTCCGTAGCCGCGCTCGATCATGCCGGGGAGCACCGCGCGGGTCACGAAGAACGCCGTGGACAGGTTACGGTCGAGTCCGCGCCGCCACTGCGCGTCGTCGATTTCATGGAGCCGCTGCGATTCCTCCTCGACGCCCGTTTGGACCATCCCGGCGTTGTTGACGAGAATATCGATCGGGCCGAGCGCCGCAGTCCCCTCGGCGATCAGCGCTTCGACCTGGGCCGGGTCGGTGAGATCGGCGGTGGCGGCGAAAGCGTCCGCCGCCACACTGGGCAACTCGGCCAGCCGGTCGAATATTCGTTCGGTGGTCGAAGTGATGCCGACCCGGGCGCCGGCCTGCTTGAGTAAGCGGGCCGAGGCGAATCCAATGCCGCCACGGCTGCCCGCGCCCGTTACCAGGGCGACCCGTCCCGAAACTCCCGTCATGATGCGCCTCCCGATAGGTCAGAGTGCCACTATACATTCCTTGGCCGATTGGCGTCGCCGGTGTCAAAGACCCCACGGTTTCAAACCTGGAGATCGACGATCGGAATGTGCTACGCGATCGCCATGGCACTTACCGCGGACATCCGCCGGCGCATCGAAGCCGATTTCGGGGTCGAGCACGTCGCCGAAATCGTGGCCGTCATGGAATCGGCGCGATCCGACGATCCTGACGTCTTCGGTGACCGTATCATTCGCTGTGCCTTGTATGTCTCTGCCGGAAACACGGAAACGCTCGAACGGGCACTCGCCTTGGCCCGGACCGACTATCGCGACCTGATCGTTTGGGCCGAGTACGACAATGCCTTCGGTGAGCGAAAGCGGGACTTGGGCCAGCCTTTCGAGGGATAGAAATGGTCGGACCGCTCCAATTTGCCCATCGCAGGGGCCGGGCCGCCGAACCGAGCGCGTAAAAGGCCTTTCTAAGAGAAATAGCCTGCCCGGACGGCGGTACCGATCAGATTACAAGCGAACCGCCCGGCGGTCAGGGACGTGATCTCGTTGAGATCCCGCGCCGGCGTTATCTCGACCACATCCATGCCGAGAACGCGGCCTTTCTCGACCAGGCCATGAATGAGGGCGCGCATCTGATGATAGAGCACGCCGCCGCCCTGAGGCGCGGCGACCGCGGGCATGACCGTTGGGTCGACGCCGTCGGCATCGATTGTCAGATAATACGGGCCGCCGTTCGGAATCCGCTCGAGCACGGCGGCCATGCCATGATCGTGCAGGTCCCAGGAGGTGATGATTTCGGCCCCATAGTCGAGGGCCGCCCGGTATTCATCCTCGCGGGCGCTGCCCGTGCCACGAATGCCGATCTGGAAGATGCGGTCGATCCACGGCATCTCCGAGGCGCGCCGGATCGTGCTCGAATAGCCCTCCCGGACGCCATTGACATCGTCTCGCCAATCAAGATGGGCGTCGATATGGACGAGGGTCACCGGGCCGTGGTTCTCGAGTGCGCGGAAGATGGGGATCGGCACGCCGTGATCGCCGCCGAAGGTGATCAGCAGCGCGCCCTTGTCGAAGATTATGCGCGCGGCCGCCTCGGCTCTACGGTAATGGGCCTTGAGGTCGTTGGTATCACCGGGCACATCGCCGACATCGACGACCCGAATCGGTCGGTTGTCGAACAGGGTCCCATTGAAATCGAAATCCCACCGATCGAGCGACTGTTGCAGCCGTTTGGAGGCGACACGAATAGCGGTCGGTGCATTGGTCTGGTCGTTCGTCACCTCGTCCATGTGATAGGGATCGCCATAGGGAAGGCCGAGAATCGCGACATCGGCTTCCAGAGTTGCGAGGTCCGTGTGCAATGGGAAGTCCATGAAAGTCTGGAACGCTGCGCGCGGCGCGATCGTCAGGATTTCGGACATCGGCGGATTTCTCCCGTGGTCGAACAAGCAAGTCTGCTGTGGCATCGTTGATGCATGGCGTGACCTTAGCGGAGTCGCATCGGCGCAACCATCGTTCGTTTGGCCGGCCGGCGGGTGCCAATGGAATCTAGACGACGCCCTTGACGCGCAGGTTCGCGATCTCGCCGGCTTCGATGCCCAGCAGTTCGGCCAATATTTCTTCGCTGTGCTGACCCATGGTGGGTGGAACATGGCGGTAATCCACCGGCGTCTCGGAGAACTTGATCGGGTTGGCGATAAGGTCGACGGACCCCGCCTGGGCGTCCGGGTGAGGGAGCGAAAGCTTCATGCCACGGGCCTGGACTTGAGGGTCCTCGAACACCTGATCGATGTCGTTGACCGGGCTGCAGGGCACGCCGAGCGCAGCCAAGCCGTCATTCCACTCCGCGCGTGTTTTCCGCCGGGTGACATCGGGGAGCAGCTCATAGAGCGCTTGGCGGTTCTTGACCCGGAGCGCGTTGGTACGAAAGCGGTCGTCCTCAGCCAATTCAGGGGACCCGGCGAAGGTGCAGAAACGCTGGAACTGCCGATCATTGCCGACGGCGATGATGATGTGACCGTCCGATGCCGGCAGCACCTTGTAAGGCACAATGTTGGGATGCTCGTTGCCGAGCCGGGTCGGCATTTGGCCAGAGGTCAGGTAATTGAGGCCCTCGTTGATCAGCCACGCGACCTGGGTGTCGAGCAAGGCGAGGTCGATATGCTGACCTTGCCCGGTAATGTCGCGATGGCGGATCGCGGCGAGAATGGCGACGGCGGCATACATCCCACACATGACGTCGGCGATACCGACGCCGACTTTGACCGGTTCGTCATCGGGGCTGCCGGTAATGCTCATGATCCCGCCGAGTCCCTGGGCGAGAAAGTCGTATCCGGCGCGCGATGCGTAGGGGCCGGTCTGACCGAAGCCGGTGATCGAGCAATAGATGAGGCCGGGAAACTCATCTTTCAGGTCGCCATAGGAGAGCCCGTACCGGGCCAGGCCCCCGGTCTTGAAATTCTCGACCAATATATCGCAATGACCGATCAGGCGGCGCGCCAGCGCTTGGCCCTCGGGTTGAGCGATGTCCAGGGTCAGTGAGCGCTTGCTGCGGTTGCTGGACAGGTAGTAGGCGCTTTCGGCGAGATCATTGCCGTCGCGACCCTTGAGAAACGGAGGGCCCCATTTGCGGGTGTCGTCGCCCTCGCCGGGACGCTCGATCTTGATGACGTCGGCACCGAGGTCGCCGAGCAGTTGGGTGCAGGTCGGACCGGCTAGGATGCGGGTGAGATCGAAAACCCGTAGTCCCGTCAGGGGTGCCGTCATTTAGGGCCTCAAGCTTCGCGTTGCGGTGCCGTCCTTATATCCTTGGGATCGCGGCTGCACCAAGCGGGAAAGCGCCCAGCGGGCGGAACGCCTGCGGCGGTTGTGAATGCACGATGAGGGGTGCCGCCTGCGCCGCGCCGGCCAGTGGGTCGCGAATGCGCGCTCATATTCTGGGGATGAGGCAATACTGCCCGATCGGATGCCGACCTCGGCTCCAGTCGCCGTGGCGGCCGGTCCAGCTCAGCTCTCGAATTCGAGATCCGCCGGGGAAATCAGCACACCGAACTGGGCGCACCAGATCACCACGCTTTGATAGTCTCCCAGCTCGACGCCGGCTGGAATGGGATATTTCTGGCTTCCCTTGAACGCCCGCAACTTGCCCAGATCGACGTACATGGTCTGTTTCACATCCGACGATTGACGGATCTGCGCCTTCGGTACGAGGTAGACATGAAACGCGGGGCCGGGGCCAACCTCGAAATCCGTGTCGAGGTACACGACCTTCTCGTAAACCGACCCCTTGCCCATGCCGTAATGGACCGGATCGGACGGATTGGCGTGGATGAATTGACCACGGGCAATCAGACGGTCCCTTTCCTCGGCCGTGAGTGTGTCCATCGCTTCGGGTGGCGGAAACACATAGGGAAAAGCAAAGAACCCCACAGCGACGCCAAACGCCGTTCCGAGAACTCCGCCGACCAAGAAAACCACAACATACCGCAACATATCCATGTCTCCACAGTTCGAGGTTCGGTCTCAAACGTCTGTCCGGTCGATTCGCAATTCTAGCGGGTCGCGGAGCCGAGCGGTATGGTCCGCATTCGGATCTAGCCCGGGTGTCGTGACTTCTTCCGGCGGTATCGCAGTCGACGGAGCCCTATTCGACCGTCCCAAAGACGTGTCGAGCCGTGCCACGATGGCGTTCTTCGGAATCTCTTCGAAGGGTGATAATCTTTTTGTCGTGAAAGCCGTATCGGAGGACCTGTCATGGACCTGAGATCAGCCGTTCGCGCCGCCGCTTCCGACGCACCCGGTACCGCCATTGACGGGCTCGACCAGGTGAGCGCCCAGATCAGCGACCAAGGTGCACTCGATAATGAATTCCGCGCGGCCCACATGATTGGGCAATGCGCACACGAATCGCTGCGCTTTACGCTGGTTGCCGAATCCTTGCACTACACGTCGGTCGCCCGGCTACAGGAGATCTTTGGCCATCGCCTGCCGGCGGGGGCCGATCCGGCGCAATTCCTGCGTAACGCGGAAAAGCTCGCCAACCAGGTCTACGCCAACCGAAACGGTAACGGACCACCGGAATCGGGAGACGGATTTCGCTATCGCGGGCGCGGCTATTTGCAACTGACGGGACGGTCCAATTACCGCGCCTTCGGCAATCGGATCGGGATCGACCTCGAAGCCAATCCGGAACGCGCCGTCGAGCCGGGTACCGCGTGGCTCGTTGCCGCCAGCTATCTGGCGAATAGAAAACGCCACGGCAAGACGGCGTTCGAATGGGCCGACGTGAACAATGTCGAGGCAGTCACGCGCATCGTGAATGGCGGTCTGAATGGGCTCGCCGATCGGCGCAACCGCACCGCACGGGCGCTATCCGCGCTCGGTGGAATAGCGCCGCGTCCACAGCTTCAAAACGGTGACGAAGGCCCTGCCGTCGAATTGCTGCAGCGGGCACTGGCCGCAAAGGGCTTCTCACCTGGTGCGATCGACGGCGATTTCGGCGGCAAGACGGACACCGCCGTGCGGGCCTTTCAGCGGGCTACCGGCCTTACCGCCGACGGAATTGCGGGCGACGACACCTGGGAGGCGCTGGAACCGCTTCCGTCTTGACTGTTTTTACCAGATTTTCCGCGAGTCCAGCCGGCCGCGCAGGGAAAAATTCTTTGCCTCGTGCCATGGGTTAGGCTGTTTTGCGAATTGGAGGGCGCCGAGCCGTGTCGCCGCAACACATCTCATCTCCCGCGGATAGCACCGTCGACCGTTCTCGAACCGGCGCCGGTCTCTCCTGCCCAATTATTAGAGCCGTTCTGACGGTGGGACTAGCGATATTGGCTGTGATTTCCATCTCTACGCCGGCTTCGGCGGTAGCCTTTCATTCCGACACGATAACAATTGGTGGTTTGGAGCGCGAATACCACATCCATGCTCCAATCGCGGGAGCCCCCGACCGTCCGATGGGAGTCGTTTTCGCCCTCCACGGCGGGGCTGGGCGGGCCGAGCAATTTGCCGGATACCTGAATTTCGACGTCTACGCCAAGGCGCGTAATCTGCTCATCGTCTATCCGCAGGGGTTCGAGCGGCACTGGAACGATGGCCGCCCGGACGTTTCCTATTCGACCCACGAAGGCGATGTCGACGACGTTGCGTTCTTGCGCGCTGTCCTCGAGACGGTGGCGACCCGCTATCCCGTAGATCGCGGCCGAGTTTATGTGGCCGGAATCTCCAACGGCGGCATGATGGCGCTTCGTTTGGCGTGCGAGGCGGCAGACACGTTCGCCGCCGTGGCGGCGCTCACGGCAAGCTTTCCGATGGCCATGGCCGACCGCTGCGATCCGATACGTCCGCTGCCGGTGATGCTGATCAACGGCACCGACGATCCAATCTTTCCCTATGGCGGCGGAACCATCGGTTTCGGCCGGCGCAAACTGGGAGAGGTGCGCTCGACGCCGGAGACCGTCGCGCGATGGGTGGTGCTGAACGGCTGTCTCGGGCCGGCCAAGATCGTTGCCCTGCCGGATACCGATCGCGATGACGACAGCCGGGTCGTCGTGGAGCGCTACCTGCCCTGCCGTGCGGGAACCGAGGTCACGCTCTATCGCGTCGAAGGCGGCGGTCATACCTGGCCCGGCCGGCGGCCCTATTTGCCGCGATTCCTTATTGGTGAGACCAACGACGATATCGACGCGACCGCGCACATCCTCGATTTTTTTGCGCGCCACGCCATGCCGACAAGATAGGCGCGGGAAGGGTGCCGTTGCGATTACGAGTCGGAATCTTCCGGTGCGGCAAGGCTGTAGCGCCCGCTCGCGAGCAGGTAGTCGCGCACGTTAGCCCACCATCGATCATCGCTCATCGGTGATCGTGATCCGCTTGGTTCCATACAGATTTGCCGTAAGGGATCAGCCTCGCTGTCCGGTGGGAGCGGCCGGGGACCGGGCAGCGCGAGGCGAATTTGCCCCGGTTTTAGCGTCTCTCGGTCGATCAGGACGGTGAGGCCATAGCCCAGCGATTCCGCGTGCCGCACCCATGTTTCGGCATCGAAGATACCCTCCGGCTCTTGGCGCGCCTGCATTGCCGTCTTTAGCCTGACCGATATTTGTTCAGCGTGACCCCCAAGATATTCGGCCTCCGGCGGCGGCGCAATCGGAACCGTGATTTCTTGGGCAGATTTCCTCTGCCACGGTCTACTCGTGACGGAAGGGCCAGCGACCTGGTGCCGGTAGTTGGCGAATTTATGTTGGATTGGGCATCCCAGGCAGGGCCATCAGTCAGCCGGCGTGACCCGCAATATACGGCCATCGCCCGAATCCGTGAGCAGGTAGATATACCCATCGGGGCCCTGTCGGACGTCGCGTATTCGTTCCTGCAATCCGCCGAGGATGCGCTCCTCCGCGACCACGGTATCGCCATCGAGGACTAGCCGGGAAACGAGACGGAACTTCAATGCACCGATGAACAGATTTCCCTTCCAGGCCGGGAACTTATCGCCAGTGTAGAACATCATGCCCGACGGCGCGATCGAAGGGTCCCAGTAGTGAACCGGTTGCTCCATGCCGTCCTTGTGGGTGCCGACGCCGATCTTCTGGCCGGAATAATGGCGGCCGTAGGAGATGACCGGCCAGCCATAGTTTCGACCGGCCTCGGGTATGTTTATCTCATCGCCGCCCTGGGCGCCGTGCTCGACCTCCCAGAACTCGCCGGTGTCCGGATGGAGCGCCGCGCCCTGCGGATTACGGTGACCGTAGGACCACACCTCGGGCCGATAGCCTTCCCTGCCGACGAAGGGGTTGTCTTCGGGGATGGAGCCGTCACGGTTGATGCGGATCACTTGGCCGCGGTTGATGGTGAAATCCTGCGCCCGATCCCGCTCGCCCCGTTCGCCGATTGTGATGAACAACTTGCCGGCGCGGTCGAAGACGAGCCGCGATCCAAAATGGATCCCGGTATTGGTCTTGGGTGCTTGGCGGAAGATGACCTCGACGTCGGATATACGATTCCCTTCGCGGTCGAGAACCGCGCGCGCAACCGCCGTTCCGGCCCCACCTGGACCCGGCTCGGCGTAGGACAAATAGATAACCGCGTTCTGCTCGACTTCGGGATCGAGAATGACGTCGAGCAAGCCGCCTTGACCCGATGCGAAAATCGGGGGCAAGCCATCCAACGGCGGTGACAGCCGGCCATCATCCTCGACGATGCGGAGCCGTCCCGGGCGCTCGCTCACCAGCATTCTGCCATCTGGGAGAAACGCGAGCCCCCATGGATTGGTCAGGCCCTCGGCGACAGTCTCGACCTTCAGGTCATAGTCCTCGCTCTGGTAGGTTTCGGCATCGCTATTGCAGGACGCCAGGATCAAGATCAACCCACCGTAAAGGGCGGCGGTGACTCGAGTGGACGGTCCCCTCAAGACAGGTAACATCGACATCTGGTTCTCCGCGGTGCGATCGCCATTTAACGGTTCTGACGAAGATTTAGGCTGTCCAACGCGCCCTGAAGGATATAGGCCGCGGCGAGCTTGTCGACGACTTTACCGCGGCGCTTCCGCGAGATGTCGGCGTCGAGCATGGTCCGCGTTACCGCCACCGTCGACAGCCTCTCGTCCCAGAATGTCGCCGGCATGTCGCGGCGTTCGATCAGGTTTGCGACGAATTGCCGGACGGACTGACATCGCGGCCCCTCGCTGCCGTTCATATTGACCGGAAGCCCGATGACAAGGCCGCCGACATTGCGATCGACAACCGTCTCAAACAACCTTTCCGCATCGGCGCGGAATTTAGTCCTGCGCAGGATCTCAACCGGTGTCGCGATCCTAAAATCGCTATCGGATACGGCGATTCCGACAGTCTTGCTGCCAACATCGAGGCCCATCAGGCGTTGGCCCGATTCCAGGAGTGCGGGGAGGTTTTCGAGGTCGACGACGGGCATGCGCCGATTGAATACAGGGCGCGGCACCCCTGCACAAGCGGCGACGGGCCGTCCCGTCGCCTTGCGACAGCTTGGACCCGGTGATAAGGTCCGCGCCGTTTTCTGTACCACCAAAATTTCCCGCCTATTCGAGGAGCGGAGCATCATGGCGCTAGACAAGGCCACGGTTGCGCGTATCGCACACTTGGCTCGTATTCGAGTTCCGGACCGAGAACTCGCGGCCTTGACCGGCGAACTCACCAACATTCTGAGTTGGGTGGAGCAGCTCGACGAGATCGACACGTCCGATGTGCCTCCGCTGACCAGCGTGACCAGCCAGGAACTGCCGCGCCGTCCCGATGCGGTCACCGACGGTGGCTATCCGGACCAGGTGTTGGCAAATGCGCCGGCACCGACCAAAGGATTCTTCACCGTGCCCAAGGTGGTTGAGTGATGGCGGTGTTGACTGACCTGACCCTGGCGCAGGCCCGAGCCGGATTGGATTCGGGTGAATTCACCGCGGCGGAACTGACCGAGGCTCATGTCCGCGCCGTCGAGGCGGTGCGTCCCTTGAATGCCTTCATCACCGAGACGCCGGAGCAGGCGCTGGCGGAGGCCGCCTTGTCCGACCAAAGGCGGCGGTCCGGCGAGACGGGGGCCATGGACGGCATACCGATTGCCATCAAGGACTTGTTCTGCACCGAGGGGGTGCTGACAACGGCGGGTTCGCACATCCTCGACGGATTTCGGCCGACTTACGAATCGACGGTGACCGTCAATCTCAAGGCCGCCGGTGCCGTCTTTCTTGGCAAGGCCAACCTCGACGAGTTCGCCATGGGCTCGTCCAATGTCACCAGCTACTACGGCCCGGTCGAGAACCCATGGCGGCGCGAGGGCGACAACCGGCCGCTCGTGCCGGGGGGGTCCTCCGGGGGCTCGGCGTCGGCGGTCGCGGCGCGCGCCGCCATCGCCGCCACCGGCACCGACACCGGGGGCTCGATCCGCCAACCGGCCTCGTTCTGTGGCATTGTCGGCATGAAGCCGACCTATGGCCGATGCTCGCGATGGGGGATCGTCGCCTTCGCCTCGTCGCTGGATCAGGCCGGGCCTTTGGCCCGGACTGTGCACGACGCCGCCATCATGCTTGGCGCGATGGCCGGTCACGACGCGAAGGATTCCACATCGGCGCCGTTGCCGGTACCCGATTTCGAGGCCGCGCTCAGCGGCGACGTCCACGGCCTGAAAATCGGAATTCCGGCCGAGTATCGCATGGACGGCATACCCGCAGACATCGACAAGCTTTGGCGCCGGGGCATCGACTGGCTGACCGCGGCCGGCGCCGAAATGGTCGATATTTCCCTGCCCCATACCAAATATGCCCTGCCGACTTACTACATCATTGGCCCTGCCGAGGCGTCGTCGAATCTCGCCCGTTACGACGGGGTCCGCTATGGGCTTCGGGTCAACGCCGACGCGCTGGTCGACATGTATGAGGAGACCCGGGGCGCCGGTTTTGGCGCCGAGGTCCGGCGACGCGTGCTGATAGGCACCTATGTCCTGTCCGCCGGCTACTATGACGCCTATTACCTCAAGGCACAGCGCGTGCGGGCGCTAATCGTCCGGGATTTTGCCGAAGCCTTCGAGAAAGTCGATGCCATCCTGACACCGACCGCGCCGAGCGCGGCATTCGCGATCGGTGAAAAGAACGACGACCCAATCGCCATGTATCTCAATGACGTCTTTACCGTGCCGTCGAGCTTAGCCGGGCTTCCGGCGATCTCCGTGCCGGCGGGACTGTCCAGCGACGGGCTTCCGCTTGGGCTACAGCTGATCGGGCGCGCGTTCGACGAGGCGACGGTATTGCGCGTGGGCGGCGTGCTTGAGGAGGCTGCCGACTTCTCGGCGCGGCCGGCCTTCGATGCCGGAGCGGCCTGATGGACAGGGCCGCCTCGGTTCGCCGTGCTACCCTTGGCGACCATGCGGGGATGACGCCGTTGTTCGAGCGATTCTATCGCGAAGAAGGATTCAACGATGCCGTTGACGGCGTCGCGGCGAATTTGCGGAGCCTGCTGCAGCGCCCTGATACCGCGGCGTTCCTCGCCGAAGCGAGGGGAGGAAACGTTGGTGTTGCTGCGATGAGCACGTCGTTTGGGCTCGAGGTCGGCCTCTATGCCGAACTCGAGGACCTCTATGTGGTTCCCGAATGGCGCGGCAACGGTGTCGCGACGCAATTGATCGAGGCGGCGATGGAGTGGGCGCGGAAAGAGGGTTGCCACGACGTCGAGATCGTCCTGACACCGCATGCGCAGACCACGACCAAGCTCAGGGATTGGTATGCCGCCCGCGGCTTTGTCGACACCGGGCGGTGCACCCTCGAACGGCGGGTGGATTGAAGCGATGGCGGAAATGATCAAGGGCGAGGGTGGCGATTGGGAAATGGTGATCGGGCTCGAAATTCATGCCCAAGTCGTCTCCCAGGCCAAGCTCTTTTCGGGTGCCGCGACCGACTTTGGTGCGGACCCGAATACACAGGTATCGCTGGTTGATGCCGCCATGCCCGGTATGCTGCCGGTGATCAACGAGCATTGCGTCGTCCAGGCGGTGCGAACGGGTCTCGGGCTCAAGGCCGAGATCAATCGCTATTCGGTGTTTGATCGTAAGAACTATTTCTATCCCGACCTGCCGCCGGGCTATCAGATCTCGCAATATTTACAACCGGTTGTCGGCCGCGGCGAGGTCCATGTTGACCTGCCGGGGGGCGAGACGCGGGTGGTCGGTATTACCCGCCTGCATCTCGAGCAGGACGCCGGTAAGAGTCTCCACGACCAGGATCGGACCAAGACCTTCGTCGACCTCAACCGGGCCGGCGTGGCATTGATGGAAATCGTTTCCGAGCCCGACCTCCGAGGCGGCGACGAAGCGGCGGCATACCTCACCAAGGTACGCTCCATCCTGCGTTATCTCGGTACCTGCGACGGCAATATGGAAGAGGGCTCGATGCGGGCCGATGTCAACGTGTCGGTGCGCCGGGCCGGGTCGACCGAACTCGGCACCCGGTGCGAGATCAAGAACGTCAATTCGATTCGCTTCGTGCGCGAGGCAATCGACTATGAGGCACGCCGCCAGATCGAAATCCTCGAGGACGGTGGGACGATCGACCAGGAGACGCGGTTGTTCGATTCCGGAGAAGGCGTCACCCGTTCGATGCGAAGCAAGGAAGAGGCCCACGATTATCGTTATTTCCCCGACCCCGATCTTCTGCCATTGGAGCTCGACGAGGAATGGATCGACGAGATCCGCCGCACGCTGCCGGAGCTGCCCGACGAGAAGCGGTCGCGGTTGATCGAAACCTACGGCGTTAGCGCGGAAGACGCCGGAATTCTCGTCCAGGAGCGGTCGCGTGCCGACTATTTCGAAACCGTCGCCGCCGGCCGGGATGGCAAGGTCGCCGCCAATTGGGTAATTCACGAATTGCTCGGCCGGCTCAACAAGGCCGGCCATGATATCGACGAATCACCGGTCGCCGCGACAAACCTTGGCGGATTGATCGACCTTTTGGCGGCTAAAACGATCTCGGGTCGTATCGCCAAGGACGTGTTCGACGAGATGTACAAGACCGGCGGCAACGCGGCGGACATCGTCGCGACGCGGGGTCTCGAGCAGATTACCGACCGCGGCGAGATCGAGGCAGAGGTCGATCGGATCATCGCGGACAATCCGGGCCAGGCCGACCAATTCCGCGCCGGCAACGATAAAGTTCTCGGCTGGTTCGTCGGTCAGGTGATGAAGGCGACCAAGGGCAAAGCCAATCCCGCCTTGGTCAACCAGTTGCTGCGGGAGAAGCTCAGCGGGTAGGGATGGCGTTCCCGACCGGTGTGGTTGCTATTTTACCCGCGCGCGTATCTGCGCCGCTTCGTCGGGCCGGCCCACGCGGTCGAGCAATAGCGCGTACATGTTGATGGTCTTGATGGTGTCGGGATGGGTCGGTCCGAGGGTCCGCTCGCGTATGTCGAGCGCTTTCCGATAGAGGGCTTCGGCAGAATCATACTGCGATTGTCCGTGCCGGAGTTGGCCAAGGTTGAAGGCCACCGTCGCGACGGTCGCATCGCCGGCCCCCAATCTTTGCTCGTAAATCGCCAATGCCCGTTCCCACAGCCGGTCCGCCTCGGCGATCTGACCGCTGTCCCAAAGGATCAAGGCCATGTTGGAATAGGCGTAAGCGGTTTCGACCTCGTTCGGTCCGAGGCGGGTTTCACCGATCTGGATGGCCTCGCGGTAATAGTCCGCGGCGCGCGTGGTTTCACCGCGCTGGCGGGCCAAATCGCCGAGCTTGACCAGGCTGCGCACCTTTTGGGCGTCGCTGACGCCGAGCGAATTCTGACGAGTCGCCAGCGCTTTCTTATAGAAGGCCTCGGCGTCGTCCGGCTGCTCGTAGGTGTCGAACAACCCGGCAATTTTTTCCATCGTCGTTGCCACCCGTTCCGAGCTGGGGCCGAGGGCGACAAGCATCTTGTCGGTGCCGTTGTCGAACGTGCCGCGAGCGTCCGCGCCGAGGCCGCGGTCGAGTTGGGAGGTGCCGAGCGCGAGCATGGTCTGCTCGAAATAGGGATGGTCGACGGCATAGTGGCGTTCGTAAAGGTTCATCGCCTGGCGCATCACCCGGACGGCGTCGTCGGTGAGCCCCATTCTTTGGTAGCGTTCGGCGACGGAGCGCAGGTCGGGCAGATGTTCGCGAACCACGCGATCGTCCTGAATTCCGAGGATCGATAGCGACCGCAACAACGATTTGTCGGCGGATTCGATTCGGCCCTGCTCCATTTCGTTCAGCGCCAGCCCGTAATAGGCGTCGGCGAGCAAGACATCGGTTGGGCCTAAGGCAGACGTGATCGCATCGATTGAATCGCGATAGAGGCGTTCGGCCTGATCGTAGTCGCCGCGTTGGCGCATGAGATCGGCAAAGCGCAGCGCCGCACGGCCGAGATCGGGGTGATTCGACGGCTGAGTCGCCCTTCGGATGGCGAGTGCCTCGTTCATCATATGCTGGGCACGGGCCATATCGTCCAGTTTTGCCTGAACTTCGGCCATCGCCTCGTAACTTTCGGCGAGCGCGAGGTTGTTGGCCGGTGCCGGCCCGAGGTTCTTGGCCTCGTGTATGGCTTGGCGGACGAAATTCTCGGCGACGACGAGATTGCCGCTGTCCAGCGCCGAGCGGCCGGTCTCGAGGGTGCGGCGCCAATGCGCCTCGGCATCGGTACCCTCGGCCAAGGCGGCGGGGGGCATCGACCAGGTACCGGCTGCCACGGCCATGACAAGTAGGACTTGCCGCAGGGCCGACGGGAATCGGATACGAAGGTGTGCAATCGTCGTGATCAATTCCCCGCCTTTCCGGTGAAAAAATTCATCGCCCTTGCCGAACAGGCCCGCTCAATCTAATTCAAGGGGCCGGCTACAGCATGTCACGCCGACTTACAACCTATGAAGGGCAAAAAAATGATCGATGTCTACACTTGGGCGACGCCCAATGGGCACAAGGTTCATATCATGCTCGAAGAAATCGGCGTGCCCTACACCGTCCACCCAATCGACATCGGCGCCGGGGACCAGTTCAAACCCGAGTTCCTCGCCATCAGCCCGAACAATCGCATCCCGGCGATCGTCGATTCGGAGGGGCCGGACGGCCAGCCGATTTCTCTATTCGAAAGTGGCGCAATCCTGATCTATCTCGCGGAGAAAAGCGGAAAATTCCTACCGGACCACGAGCGCAGCCGCTACGAAGTGTTGCAGTGGCTGATGTTTCAGATGGGCGGCGTCGGTCCGATGCTGGGTCAGGCGCACCACTTTCGCAATTACGCACCGGATCCGATCACTTACGCCATCGATCGTTACACGAGTGAGGCCGCCCGTCTCTACCGCGTGATCGACAAGCGACTCGCCGACCGCGATTATCTGGCCGGCGATTATTCGATCGCGGATATCGCGACATTTCCCTGGCTGCGAAACCCCGACCGGCAGGGCCAGACGCTCGCCGACTATCCCAATCTCGAGCGCTGGCACCGGGCTATCGCGGCACGCCCGGCGGTGGAGCGCGGCGTCGCCGTTTTGTCCGACAAACGCAGGGAGGGGTTTTCGGACGAGGAGAAGGAAGTGCTGTTCGGCGCAACACAGTTCGCGCGCCGATAGCCGCCATTATCGCGTAAGGGGATACCATGATCGATCTTTACACGTGGTCTACGCCCAACGGGCGTAAAGCCTCCATCATGTTGGAGGAAATCGAGGCACCCTACCGAGTCCATCCGATCGATATTACGAAGGGCGATCAGTATGAGCCGGATTTCCTTCGGATCAGCCCCAACAATAAGATCCCGGCGATTGTCGATCCCGAGGGTCCGGATGGCGCGCCGATCGCCCTTTTCGAATCCGCGGCGATCGTAATCTATCTGGCGGAAAAGTCGGGCCGGCTGCTGCCGGCCGAACCGCGTGCCCGGTACGAGGTTATGGAGTGGCTCATGTTCCAGATGGGCGGAGTCGGGCCGATGTTCGGTCAGGCCCATCATTTCCGGCGCTTCGCCAACGAGGAGATTCCCTACGCCATCGATCGCTATACCAATGAGACCAGGCGGCTTTACGGTGTGCTGGACAAGCGGCTGAGCGATCATGAGCACCTCGCCGATGACTACTCGATCGCCGACATCGTCACCTATCCGTGGTGTGCGCGGCACGAATGGCAGGGTATCGATTTGGCTGAATTTCCCGATGTCAAACGCTGGTACGATTCGGTGAGCGCGCGCCCGGCCGTCGCGCGGGGTATGGCGGTGCCTTAATTTGGCCGGTCCCGGAATTGCCGAATATGCCAGCCAATGATTCAGCTTTGTCGCGGCGATTATGGGCGGAGCAATTATTGGCCAATTGTTCCAATTTTCTGACCCCTCGGCGCGCGCCGTATCTGCCCTGAACTCGGTCGAGTGGGAGAATGCCGTTGTGTCGGCGACGCACCGTTATTGACCGATCGTTCCAAAACGGGTAGTCAGGTGTCAGCAAGACTGTGAGGACTACATGCCACGGGAGCGGCAATTCGACGTCGATTCGGCATTGGGTCGCGCCATGGATGCCTTTTGGTGTCAGGGCTATACCAACACGTCGGCGCAAGATTTGATCGACTGTATGGGTATCAACAGGGGCAGCCTGTACAATACATTCGGCAGCAAACACGCGCTCTTCGTTGCCGCCCTCAAGCGCTATCAAGCGGAATACCAGAATCCTCGGATCGAAAGCGTGGCCCGTGGCCGGACGCCGCGCGAGGCAATCGACCGGTTGTTCGATACGTTGATCGAGGATGCCAGATCCGATAGGGGCGGGGACGGATGTTTTCTCGTCAACACCGCCTTGGAACTGGCGCCCCACGATACGGAAATCGGGGTAATCGTGGCCGACGGCCTGCGCAAGATCGAGACCTTCTTCAAGACGTCGATCGAAGCGGCCCAAGAGAGCGGGGAGGTCGGCCACGAGATTGATCCGGTCGCGGTGGCGCGCGCGCTGCTGGGGTTGGTGCTCGGCATTCGCGTTCTGGCGCGAAGCCGGCCCGAGCGGCGGTTGCTGCAATCCATCGCGGATCAAGCGAAGTCACTGTTGGGGTAAATTTTTTTGGTTCAATTGGAACGATCGGTACAAAAGGAGGAAAACAATGTCGGTGTCATACGTCGAACGGGAGCAGGCGAGTGCGGAGACCCTCGCCTTTTACGACAAGGCCGAGGCGCGCTTCGAAATGCTCCTCAATATATTCAAGGTGTTCGGCCATACGCCGGAACTTGGCACCGTGTTCACCGAAATGATCATGGCGATCCTGAAGGACGGCGAGCTCGACTGGGTGACCAAGGAGCTGATTATCCTCAAGGCGACCCATCGCAACGATTGCCAGTATTGCGTGGTCCAGCATGAGACTCTTTCCAAACGACTCGGCATTTCGGAGGACAAGATCGCGGATATCGGCGGCGATCGATACACGGACAGCCCGCATTTCACGGATGCGGAAAAGGCGCTGATGGACCTAACCGTGCGGATTGGCATCGATGCCAACCATGTCTCAAGTGAGTTGTGGGAAAGATTGCACCGGCATTTCAGCGAGCCACAGATTGTCGAGGCGGTGTTTACGATCACCATATATATCGCGGTGAGCAAGTTCGGCGACGCGCTGGGCGTGGAACTCGAACCGGTGTTTTCGGGTATCGAGCCGGTGCTCCACGTCAAGCACTGAGTCGATCGCCACGTCCTTTCCGTTCTTGGATTGGTGATCGCGATAGAGTGGTTCGCGTCGCCGCCAACATTGAGTATGACGGCTACCGACGCCCAGCCATGTGGTTTGCGGGCGCCGTTGTTCAGGACTTGCCGTGGAGCCGTTTAATACCGGCGACGAACCGCGACAGGGTATTCGACATTTCGCCGCGCTGAAGCATTGCTTCGATCAGGTAAAAGCCATCTGTCGCGTGGGCCGCGCGATCGAGAGCAGCGGCCAATTCCCGGCGCGTTCGAACCCGTTCGCCATGACCGCCGAGCAGTGGCGCCAACTCGGCGAAGCGCCAATCGTCGAGGTCATTGAAGGTGGATTCCGGCTGAAACACGCGCAGCATTTCCCAGCTTGCGTTATTGAAAACGATGACAATCGGGTTCCATCCATAACGCCGGCAATTGCCGAGTTCCCATCCGGTCATTTGGAAGGCACCATCGCCAACCAGGATCAGCGGACGCTCGCCCGTGGTCGCCTGGATGCCGAGGCCGGCGGGAACACCGTAGCCCATGCCGGCATAGTAGCCCGGCGCCGTCAGCCGTGTGTGGGCGATGTCCATGGCCGTAAACAAGCAATCGCCCATGTCGGCCGCGATCGGCATCGCTCCGTGACGGTCCATCATGTCGTTGACCGCACAGGCGATGTCGGTCGGTGAAATCGGCGTTTCATCGGCGGCGAGGCCGCGCGGATAGGCGGCTTGAATGTCGGGCAGCGGCCGCGCTCGGGACGTACCGGCGCGGTCGAGGAGGGCGTCGACCAAGGCGTCGAGAGGAATATCGGAATAGGTGTGGAAACCGAGCGAGACCTGGCGGTCGAGGGCTTGAATCGTCCGGCGCAGGTCGATCTGCTGCCGGGAGACACCGAGGTTGGTGTCCGAAAGGATGACGCCGAGTAGTAGCAATCCGTCGGAGTCCTCGACCAGCGACGTGATCTCGGGATCACCGGCGACGCCGAGATAGGTGCCGACCACGGGGACGTCGAAATTGACCAGCAATCCGCGGCCCATGAAACTGGTCACCACCGGCAGGCCCAGTTTGCGGGCCAGTTCGGCAACCTCTCTTTCGATGCCATGGCGGCGGATCTCGACGCCGACCATCAACACCGGCGCCTCGGCGGCGGCGATCCGCTCGAGGATCTCATCGGCGCAGGCTGCCAGCGCGTCGGGGTCGGCCGGTTCGGGCACGGGATCGGCAACCGGCGCGCATTCGGCGTTGACCATATCGCGCGGAATTTCGAGATAGACCGGCTCGGTATGCGCGCGGCAACTGGCCAGGACGCGCGCGATGATCGCCGGAGCCTCGTGGGCATTGTCGAGCAAAGCCTGATCGCAGGTCACTTCCTGGAACACCCGGTACTGAGATTCGATGGTCTTGGCCTGATGGTGGAGCAACAGACCGCGTTGCCGCTCGCCGGCGCCGGGACCGCCGGAAATCACAACCAGCGGCGATTTTTCCGCGAATGCCGCCGCGGTCGCGTTGACCATGTTGAAAGCGCCCGCGCCGTAGGTGATCGCAGCGACGCCGAGCCCGCGGTTGAAGCGGCCTGCGGCATCGGCGGCGAAACCGACACCCGGCTCGTGGCTCAGGGTGTAGCAGGGCAAGATGCCGGAGTCCTCGACCACCTTGAAGAACGGCAGTGCGAAGTCGCCCGGAATGCCGAAAATCTCGCGCGCGCCGCGGACCTTCAGCGCATGCAGCAACGACTCGGCTAGGTTCATCCAGCTGTTCCCGGGGTCGTGGTGGCCAAGCCACCACCATATATCACCCGGGGCGCCCCGTCAGCGGGCGTATCGTTCCAAACTCGGTATCGGGATGGTCCGTAGGCGGTGCCGAGGTCAGCAGGCGACGGCGCTGACCCGCTTGCCGCTATCCATGGACAAGACTTCGCCGCCGCGCCCTGAGATGGCGAGCAATTCCTGGCGGGCGGTTTGAAGCAGCGCGACCTCGCGCTTGTCTTCTCGGTCGTAAATTTCGATACAGCTGAGCTTGACCTCGACCAGATCCAGCAACGTTTCGGCACAGCGTCTTGACATAGTCATTTCTGAAACCCTCATCTCGTCAACATGTTCACCACTGTGTCAATTTTGGGGCGTTAACATTAACGAGGCGTAAAGTGCGCGGTGGTCGAATTAAGGAATTCGTTAACCATATTGGATATCCGGATTTCGGTCTCGATGCCGCTCTGGGACGATCGGGTCCGAACCGCCGGACGCCGATCCAACGGCGACGGTCCATGGCTGTGCCACCCCTGCGTTTTGCACTCGCGTTGACAGCGCGCGGGTGCGTTTGTAGAACGCGTGTCTCTTTCGGCCGTGGACGTCCTGCGGAGGGTTGGCAGAGTGGTCGAATGCAGCGGATTGCTAATCCGTCTACCCGAAAGGGTAGCGTGGGTTCGAATCCCACACCCTCCGCCACTTTTATGTCTGTGCTTCAACTAGATTTCCTGGTGGCATTGGTCTGACAACGCCCGCCCGTGTCTATGAGATAATGCCCATCGGATGAAACTCGCCGGAGAGGGAATTGATGGCCAAAACTCATGACTTGAAGTTCTACGCGATGACGCTTCCAAACGTCCCTTGGGATGAGCTTCTGGCGCGTTACAAGAGCTTCGAGGACCTCGGTTTTGATATTGCCGGGGTCGCGGATCATTTTGTTGATTGGAGCAATCCGCCGTCTCCCTGGTTCGAGGCCTGGACCCTCGCCGCCGCAATCGCGCGCGAAACAACGCACATCAGGATCTCGACCTGCGTCAGCCAATTCCCGCTCCGCCACCCGGCAATGCTGGCTTTTCAAGCGCTAACGGTTGACCACATCTCCAATGGTCGATTGGATTTGGGGCTGGGCATCGGGCTGACCAGCGATCCCTCGTACGAGATGATGGGGCTTCCCAACTGGGGCAACAAAGAGCGCGTCGCCCGCTTCAAGGAATATGTACCGATCGTCGATCAGCTGCTGTCCAACGAGGTCTCGACTTACAAGGGGCAGTTCTACGAGGTCAACGGCGCGGTGATGTGCCCACGGCCCGTGCAGAGCCCACGTCCGCCCATCATGATCGCTGCCATGGGCCCGGTAATGTTGAAGATTGCGGCACGCCACGCCGACATCTGGAACAGCCTCAGTTTCGCCGAGTCATTCGAATCCCAGATGGAGGAGATATCCGAGCGGGTCGCATTGATCGATCAGCACTGCGCGTCGCTAGCTCGAGACCCGGCGACGCTTCGCCGCTCCTACCACATGTTTGACGCCGACGCCCGCAAGAGCGGCGGCCTGATCAGCTACTACGAATCCGAGGACCTCTTTGTCGAGATGGTGGAGCGCGTGATAGCGCTGGGTTTCACCGAGATCGGCCTCTACTACCCGACGATCGAAAGCCAACTACCCAAGTTCGAGAAGATAGCGACCCAGACCATCCCCCAATTGCGGGCGAACTATGCGACATAGGCAGCGCAATGATCGCGACGGCGTGGACTATCGAGATGGGGGCTTAGGGGGTAGCCTGTGACAGGTCGACGGAAACTGGATTCCCCTCAGGCGGTAGCCGAAGCGGCCGCGCACTGGATCGTTGAGCAGCTGGCACAGCGCGACGGCCGACTCTCGGTTTGCCTGTCCGGCGGTACCACACCGCGCCGGGCCTACAAAGTACTTCGGTCACCCGAGCTGCAGGACCGTGTGTCCTGGGACCGCATACACTGGTTCTGGGGGGACGAGCGCGTAGTGCCATCTGACGATCCGCGAAGCAACGCCGGCACGGCGTGCCGGGATTTTCTCGACCACATACCGGCCCCGCCCGAAAACCTTCATGTCGTCCCTACACACCTGCCGAGCCGCGATGCCGTCGCTGCCGCCTACGAGGAAGACCTGAAGAATTTTCATGGCGGGGCGTCGCTCGAGGGCAAACCGCTGTTCGATCTCATTCTGCTCGGGGTCGGGACCGATGGCCATACAGCGTCCTTGTTCCCCGGCTCTGCGGTGCTCGATGAGCAGGAAAAATGGGTGGCGGCGACCGACGCGCCGGATGGGCAGTCGCGTGTTACCCTGACGGTTCCCGCCCTTAGGAGCCGCCGTGCCGCCGCGGTCCTCGCCACCGGACAGGAAAAGCGGGAGATATTGGCGAGAATCTTTGCCGGCGAAGAGCTGCCGGTGACGCAGGTTGCTGCCGGTGGCGAGGTGCAGTGGTTCATCGATGACGCGGCCTGGCCTGAGGATTGACCCGTCGGACGGGGTGCGTCACGAAATGCGATAGTTATCGTCGGCCAAGCATCCGGAGCCTTACCGCTCGACATGACCGCCAAACGCGGCGCGCATGGCCGAGAGCAGCTTGTTGCCGAAGTGCTCCCGACGCCGCGACTCGATCCGTGCATAGAGCGCCGCGGTTAGGGCGCTGGCAGGCACATTGCGCTCTATGGCGGTGGCGACGGTCCAGCGGCCCTCGCCGGAATCCTGGACGTGGCCCTGATAGTCCGCCAATTGCGGATCGGCCGCGAGCGCCTCCGCGGTCAGGTCGAGGAGCCAAGACGAGACCACGCTGCCGTGGCGCCAAAGCTCTGCGATGGCGGCGAGATCGAAACCAAAACGCTCCTCTTCGGGCACATTCTCTTCGGCGGCGTTGGCCAGAATGTCGAAACCTTCGGCATAGGCCTGCATCATGCCGTATTCGATCCCGTTGTGGATCATCTTGACGAAGTGGCCCGCCCCCACCGGCCCGCAATGGAGATAGCCTGGCGGCCGGCCATCTTGCTTCGTCGCCACTGGCGGCGCGTGCTCGCCACTAAAAGCCAAGGCGCGAAAGGCTGGATCGAGGCGCGCGACCTCTTCCTTGTCGCCGCCGATCATCAGGCAATAGCCGCGTTGTTCGCCCCAGATGCCGCCGCTGGTGCCGACATCGACGAAACCCACGCCAGCCTCGGCGAGCCTGCGACCGCGCGCGACGGTATCCTTGAAGAAGCTGTTGCCGCCGTCGATGACCGCGTCGCCCTCGTCGAGCCTTGCCGTGAGAGCCGTTATGACTTGCTCGGTTGGGGCACCCGCCGGGACCATGACCCAAACGACGCGTGGCGGCGTGAGATGGGCGACCAGGTCGTCGAGACTGGATGCCACGGTGATGCCCGTTCCTTCGAGCGCGTCCCCGGCGTTGGTTATTGGATCAAAGGCAACCGACGAGATGCCGTGTTGGAGTAGGCGCCGCGTGATGCCGCTCCCCATTCGGCCGAGACCAACAATTCCGATGTTCATAATCCCCACTCATATCCGTGCTGGGTTTCCACCCCATGGTGGGTGAGGGCGGGGCCAGAGTATGGGCTATACTCCGCGCCTTAGGCAAAAGATAGAGTGGCCACGGTTGCGTCGGCAAAACGTGGATGCCGTCGATGCGCGGAGCCGCCGGAGCTATCGTGACAACGTTGGGCTTCGTGTCATAAAGCCCCTTACGGCACGGTCGTCATGGCGATAGAAATGCAACCGCGATTTTGGGAGCACGGACATGGAACTCGGCTTGAACGGAAAGATCGCGATCGTTGCCGGTGGCAGCAAGGGGCTGGGTGCAGCGTCGGCGAACGGCCTGGCCGCGGAAGGGGCGAAGCTGTTCCTGACCTCAAGGAATGAAGACCAGCTCGCCGAGACCGCCCGACGGCTCAAGAACGATCACGGTGCCGATGCAGAAATCTTTCCCGCCGACCTGATCGACCCTGCCGCCGCAAACGCCATCGCCGAGGCGGCCATTGAGCGGTTCGGAAGAATCGATATCCTGATCAATTCGGCCGGTGCCTCGCAGGGCGGCGTATTTTGGGAGATTTCCGACGAAGTATGGGAGGAGAGTTTCGCACTCAAGGTGATGGGTACGATCCGCCTGATGCGGGCAGTCGTTCCGAAGATGCGCGAGCGGAAATATGGACGTATCGTCACCATCGCCGGCAGCTCGGGACATCAGCCGTCGCCTCGGATACTCCCCGCCGCCGCGGCGAATGCCGCGCTGCTCGCGGTCACGACCGGTCTCGCCCACGAGCTTGCCGCCGATGGAATCGTCATCGTGGCGGTCAATCCGGGCCCGACGCGAACTGGGCGATGGAATACGCTCATGAAGAATCTAGCCGATCAGGGAGGAGTCTCGGTCGAAGAGGTCGAAGCGGGATTTATCGACCAGGTCCCGATGGCCCGCCTCGCGGCGCCCGAGGAGATCGCGCGGATCGTGACTTTCCTGGCCTCCGACGCGGCCGCCAATATGACGGGCACATCGGTGACTGCCGATGGTGGCTGGACGAGGGCGCTGGCGTAATTCGGGAGGCCATAATGAGCAATCCGCGTATACCCTATGAACTGGCGCATAAGCGTCCGGCGCTGACCGGACCACACGGCAAGACGCTCATTGTGCATCTGGTCGTCAACGTCGAGAGCTGGCAGTTCGACCAGGCCATGCCGCGCAAAATCATTACGGCGCCTCATGGTGCCGAGCAGATTCCGGACATCCCCAATTTCTCCTGGGCCGAATACGGCATGCGGGTCGGGATGTCTCGCATGCTCCGTCTGTTCGACGAACGCGGCCTTCCAGCGAGCACCAGCATCAACGCCGGCGTGATCGACAACTATCCCGCCTGTGCCACGGCCATGCTCGAGGCCGGCTGGGAATTCATCGGCCATGGAATTCACCAGCGCAGCATGCAATCGGAAAGCGACGAGGCCGGACTGATCCAGGCCGCGCTCGACAAGCTCGAACGGTTCACCGGCATGAAGACCCGCGGGTGGTTGAGCCCGGGCCTCAAGGAGAGCTACGACACGCCGGATATTCTGAAGGCGGCGGGAATCGACTACGTCTGCGACTGGGTACTCGACGATCTGCCGACATGGATGGATACCAAGCACGGCCGCATGATCGCGATGCCCTACAACGTCGAGGTCAACGACAGCATCATCTTTGCCGTCGAGAAGCACGGCTCGCGCGAGATGTTCACGCGTCTCCGAGACACGATCGCATGCTTCGAGGAGGAGATGGGCGAGGGCGCGCCGCGGGTGCTCGCGCTCGGGCTCCATCCCCACCTTATTGGCGTACCTCATCGAATTGGCTACCTTAAGAAAATGCTCGACCTGCTGGTTGACCGCGGCGACACGGTCTTCATGACCGGGAGCCAGATAGCCGATTGGTTCGTTGCGGCATCGAGAGGAGACTAGCGAAATGGAACCGCCGATTCTGGAGAGCCTCGAAGAGCGCCTCGATCCGGCGCACACCGCGCTCATCATTATTGATATGCAGAAGGACTTCTGTGTCGACGGCTTCGCCACGAGCAAGGCGGGGCGGCCCCTAGAGGCCGCGCGGTCGATCATTCCGGCATTGCAGGACCTGCTGGCGGCGGCGCGCGAATGCGGCGTAGTGGTCTGCCATATCGGGTTCTGGACGTTGCCCGACCATATGAGCGATTCGGCGCCATGGCTCGCCCAACGGCGGCGCTCAACCTATGCGTCGGACAAAATTGCGATCGCGGGCAGCGAAGGCGCGGAGTTCATCGATGAGCTCAAGCCCGCCGCCGGCGAGATCAAGGTCCTCAAACACCGGTACAATGCCTTCAACGGCACGGATCTCGATATGATGCTGCGCGCACGTAATATCCGCACTGTCGTGCCGACCGGCGTCTCGACCAACGTCTGTGTCGAAAGCACGCTGCGCGAGGCGTTCGAGCACACCTACTATATCTGCGTGCCGGAAGACGGCTGCGCGTCCTGGGATATGTCGCTCCATGACGCGACATTGAAGAATGTGAAAGCTCGATTCGGAATGGTCACGCGGGTCGACGAAGTGATCTCGATATGGCGGTCGAAGGCCCGCCGAACAGCCGCTGCCGAATAGCGGCCGGAAGGGAGCCCTCATGACCGACCGCGGCCTGACGTGCGAGGCATCGGAATTCGCGACGTACCTCGAATATGGAGATATTCCGGACGCAGCCCTGCATATCGCCCGGCGGTGTATCGTCGACGGGCTCGGCGTCATGCTGGCGGGGACCGAGCAACCGGCGATTGAGGTCGCCGACCGCTATCTCCGCCTCAACGGCGGTAGTCAGCATTCCCGTGTCGTCGGCGACACATCGCTTCGCGTGCCCGCCCATCTGGCGGCTTTCTGGAACGGCCTGGCCGGCCATGCAATGGACTGGGACGATAGCCAGCTGGCAGAAGGACCGGCTCGACCGTATGGGTTGCTGACGCACCCGACGATCCCACCGCTTTCGGCGGCCCTTGCCATCTCGGATATGTTGGGCGGCGTCGACGGCCGCATCTTCATGACTGCCTTCGTCGCCGGATTCGAGGTCGAATGCAAGATCGCCGAAGCGATCAATCCGGATCACTACAATCTCGGATTTCATACCAGCGGTACGATCGGTACCTTCGGTTCGGCGGTGACGGCCGCCAAGCTGCTTGGCCTGGATGCGCGTGCGATGGCGCAGGCGATCGGCGGTGCGGCGTCAATGGCGGCGGGTATCCGCGCGAATTTCGGAACCATGGGTAAGCCCATGCATGTCGCCCGCTCGTCGGAAAACGGCGTGACCAGCGCGCTGCTGGTGAGGGAAGGGTTCACGTTCAACGAGGAGGCGCTCGACGGGAAATGGGGTTACTTGTCGGTCGCCGGCCGCGGCGGCGATCCGACCTTGGTGCTCGGCCGGTTCGGCAATCCTTTCTCTATCGTCAGTCCGGGCGTCAGCATCAAGCCCTATCCTTGCGGCGTGCTGACGCATCCGTCGATGGATGCCATGAAGCTCCTCATGGAAGAGAACGAGCTTGCCGCTGATGAGATAGAGAATGTCACTCTTTTTGCCGCCAACAACATCCTCGGTCCGATCCGATTCCGCGTCGCAAGATCGGAGCTCGAAGGAAAATTCTGCATGGCTTTCCTGCTATCGGCGATGATCCTCCGCGGCAAAGCGGGGAAGGCCGAGTTCAGCGATGAATTCGTACTCTCGGAATCGGTTCAACAGATGCAGCAGCGTGTCGAAACGCGTTTCGACCCCGAAATCGATGCGATGGGACACGACCGCATTCGTTCGCGCATCGAAGTTGTGACCAAAGACGGCCACAAATTAGGGCACTGGGCGGACGAGAACTATCGCGGCGGACCGCATAATCCGATGTCGGACAAGGAGGTCGAAGGAAAATTCCGCGATTGCGCGGCAGGCCTGCTCGATGAGGATCGCACATGCGCGTTCTTCGATGTGGCGTGGGGGCTGGATGGGCAAAGTGATGCCACCATCCTCTACGATCTGCTCGACTGGCGCTCCAAGCGCATTGAAGCCGCACAATAAGCCGTCGGCCGGGCGCACCTGATGGGTCCCCCGCGGGGCGTCATTCCTGTGTGCGGTCGTCGAACCGTTGCCGCAGCCGTGGCAACACCTCGTTCGCATAAAGGTGAAGAAAACGTGCCTGGTCGGGACCCGGCGCGTGAAACACCAGGTGGGTGAAGCCGAGCTCCACATAGGGCGCGATGCGGTCGATATGCTCGTCCGGGTCCGTCGAGGCAATCCAGCGGCTGGCTGCACGGTCGGTCGGCAATGCATCGGCAAGCCGTTCTAACTCGACCGGATCTTCGACACCGGTCTTTTCCTTCGAGGTCAACGCAAGGGCGGCCCAATGACGCGTATCCTCGCTGGCCCGGTCGAGGTCGGTGTCGAACGATACCTTCATTTCGATGAGTCGCTCGACGGCCTCCGCGGGGCGCCCCGCCTCGGCAAGACCCTCGTCGACCTTGGGCAGGAGTGTCTCGCGGTAAAGCTCGGGCGTCTTACCGCTGGTGCAAATGAATCCGTCTGCGACCTGTCCGGCGAGTTTGGCTGCGCTCGGCCCGGACGCGGCGACGTAAATGGGAACCGGCTCCGTTGGCCGATCGTAGATGGTCGCATTCGTGGTCCGGTAGTACTGCCCTTCAAATGTGACGCGCTCCTCCCTCCATAGCCTTCGTATCAAGTCGATGGATTCGCTCAAGCGTTCAAAGCGTTCCTTGAACTTCGGCCAAGGCCGTCCCGTCGCCGGCACTTCGTTCATCGATTCCCCCGTGCCCACGCCCAGCATGACGCGCCCCGGGTACAGCATTCCCAAGGTGCCGAACGCCTGGGCGATGATCGACGGATGATAGCGAAACGTCGGCGTCAATACGCTGGTACCAATGGTCACGGTCGATGTGCGTTCTCCGAGCGAGCCCAGCCAAGTGAGGGAATAGGGTGCGTGCCCGCCATGGTGTCGCCATGGCTGGAAGTGGTCGCTCACGAAAACGGAGTCGAATCCAAGCTCTTCGGCAAGCACCGCGAAATCCAGCAGCTCACGAGGTCCGAATTGCTCTGCGGACGCTTTGTATCCAACTTTCAACATGGTTCTCCCTTCGTGCCGTGTCCTGGCACGCTGCGGCCTCGATGCTACACCGCCGTCCCCTGATAGCGGGCCACCGCTTCCCTGAACGAGTCCGGCACCCGCGCCGGGCGGTCCGCTTCCGAATCGATGATGACCGCCGCGATGTGCCCGGTCGCCATCAGTTCGCCGTCGCTCGGGCGGACGATGGTCGCCTCGGCGCGCAGGCTCGAGTTCCCGATGCGCGCAATCTCGCAATGGGCGTCGAGCTCGTCCTCGAAACGTGCCTGAGCGAGAAGCTGACAGCCGACATCGACGTAGTACATGCGAAGCCCCATCTCCTCGAGCCGGTCCCAGCGGTGGTCGATCTCATGCAGGTAGGCCATGAACGACTCGTCCATGTAAACGAGGTAGTTGGCAAAGAAGACATGCCCGTTGAGGTCGGTGTCGGCAAAACGGACCCGGACGGGAAAACGAAACCTGGCGAGCGCTCTCTGTTCCGACGCTTGCGTCATACGCCGGCTCGCCGGCGGACTGTCGTCTGCGGAGTCAGGCATCGCGGTCCGATCCCGGCGGCCGCCCCGACACTGATTCCGATGTTGATTCACCGGAACCAGCGAGCGCGGCATACTCCTCGGCATAGAGGTCCGGCCGCGCATCCAGCGTTGAAGGATAGCGGGCGCGATATTCCCGGACCTGATCGAGATCGAGTTGCGCGACGATCACTTCTTCGCGCGATCCGGCCTCGGCCATGACCCGGCCCTGCGGGTGCACCACCAGGCTCATGCCGCCCATGCCGACGTCTCCTTCCTTGCCGCAGCGATTCGCCGAGGCAATGAAGCACCCGCTGGTGATCGCCTCGGCCTGCATGACGGTCCGCCATTGCTCGATGCGGAAGAAATCTGTCGCCCTCGGCGCGCACACAAGCTCGGCGCCCTTCAGCCCGAGGAGGCGAACGCCATCCGGGACCATGAGGTCGGAACAGATCTGCAGGCCGATCCGTCCGCACCCGACGTCGAAGACCGGAAAACCGAGCTGACTCGGGCCGTAATAGTGGCTTTCGTAAAATCCCTGTACATCGGGGATGTGGTTCTTCCGATAGGTTCCACGGACGGTGCCGTCTGAATCGACGAGAAGCGCTGTGTTGAAATAATTGTCGCCCGCCCGCTCGAAGAGCGAGACGACCAGCACCAAGTCGAGGCGCTTGGCAACCCGACGCATGCACTGCGCGGTCGGGCCATCGATGTCTTCGGCGTGCGCCCGTCCCGAATCCGACTTCTCCCATGGGAACCACGGCGACGAGAACAGCTCGGGAAAACACACGATGTTGGCGCCCTTTCGCTGTGCCTCTTCCGCCATCCGGGTGGCCTTGTCGAGGTTCTCCTCGCGAGTTCCGGCTCCGTTCATCTGCACCAGTCCGATGGATACGGCCCGGCTCGACATACCGGCTCCGGCGGCGTCCGCGCGACTTTCGTTCACCCCAGCCTCGTTCATCGTCCGGTGAACCTGGCTTCGCGTTTTTCCAGAAACGCGCGGACGCCCTCCTGGAAGTCTTCGCTCAGAATGCAAGCCACCGCCAATTCGTCGCCCCTCTCCATGTCGCTCAGCGAGGGATCGGCCATGCACGCTTCCACCGTGCGCTTTGCGCCCTGGACCGAAAGTGGCGCGTTAACGGCGATCGTCCGCGCCAGATCGTAGGTGTAGGCCTCAACCTTTTCGACCGGCATAACGTGATTCACGAGGCCCCATTGGAGCGCATCCTGCGCATTCATGCGCCGACCCGAATAGAGCACCTCCTTGGTTTTCGCGGGTCCGATCAGCCGAATTGTGCGGAGCGTATCCGGGTAGCTGATGGTGATGCCGATCCGCGCCGACGGGATCGCGAAGACGGCATCCTCCGCCGCGATCCGCAGGTCGCACGCGGTGATCAGGATCCAGGCCCCGCCCATGGCATAGCCGCGGATCATCGCGATGACCACCCTTGGTGATTGCTCGATCGACTCGAGCGCGCCCTGGATTATCGGGTACTCGCCGACGGCATCTTCCGGGGACTGCGCAAGCTCGAGGAACTCTGTGATGTCCCCACCGGCGGAAAACGCCTTGTCGCCGGCACCCCGGATAACGATTACCTTGACGTTCGGATCCTCGTTTAGCGTCCTCATCACCGACGGAATACTCCGCCACATACCGAGCGTCAGAGCGTTGCGCTGATCGGGCCGGTTGATGACGATCGTCCCGATTCCGTCTTCGATCCGGGTCACCAAATCGTCGTTTGTCGTCGCACTATCGCTGTCCATCGCCCTCAACCCTATCTCCTTACATCCGGTACCCGTTGGTCGGTCCTCAATCTCCGTGACGGTCCTTTCCGCCGTGCCGATGCCCACCAAATAGCGGGCACCGGTTTAGCGAAACGCGGGAATGATATGCTCGCCGAAGCTTCGAACGATCTGGTGCCGGTCCGGCCCCATGGTGAAAATTTCCAGTCGCCGCACGCCCTTCTCACCGATTCGGTGAACAAGGTCCTTGGCCTCGTCTGGTGTCCCGGCGAGCACGAATTGCTGCGCGAGCTCATCCGGGACGTTGGACGCGGCCTCTTGGGCCTGGTTCAAATGTCCGCCCCGATAGGCTTCTCGAACCGCCTGCATCGTTTCCTCTGGGACGCCCACGACCTCCGCGATCTTCGGGGCAGTCTGCAGATACCAAGCGGTATCCAGCCGGGCCTCCCGAAGGGCCCGGTCCCGGTCGTCGTAGATGCAGCAGTTGACCAGGAATCCGATGTCCTTATCGTCCATCTCACCGCCGGCCTCTGCCACCCCGGCGGCGAGATGTTCCAACGCGAACACAACACCTTCCGGCGCCATCCCGACACGCACGATGGCGCCGTCCCCCATCGCGCCGGCCAGCTTCAGCATTCGCGGTCCGGACGCCGCGACCTGGATGGGAATGTCGCGGCGCAACGCATAGCGCACCGTCGCGTCCTTCGCCTGCCAGTGTTCGCCAGAATAGGAGACGGGTTCTCCGGAAATGAGATTGCGCAAGAGCGGTATCCACTCCTGCATCTCCGCGACGCGGGCCGGCCGAATTCCGAGCTCCTGCTGCGGGCGGTCTCCGGTTCCGACTCCCAGGATCGCGCGTCCTTCCGAGATCTCGTCGATTGTCGCGATCGCGTTAGCGTTGATGGCCGGATGGCGGGTAAAAGGATGGGTGACACTGACACCGATTTTCGCCTGTTTCGTGTGCTGGGCGCAGAGAGTCAGGTACGCGTAAACGTCGCGTCCGTGGAGCGACGAGTCGCAGACCCAGATGTATTCGAACCCCAGGTCCTCGGCGGTTTCGACCAGTCGGATGAAATCTTGGGGAGGGTCGTTCGCGACAATGGCCAGGCCGAAACGCCACCTCCCGTTGCCCCCCTCGATCATCTGTTCATCTCCATTCGGCTCGCCACAGGGTCAGGACTCCGGGCAGCCGATGGCACCCGCGGCAGCCAATCCCGCGATTTCGTCGTCGGTGCGATTGAGTACATCCCGTAGGATCGAGGCAGTGTGCTCGCCGAGGTCCGGCGACGCTTCGGACGGTCCAACATTGGCGTCGGAGAAGCGCAGCGGCGTATTGACGACGCGCAACTTTCCGGCCCGATGGTGACCGACCTCGACGACCACGTCGCGAGCCTGAATTTGGGGATCGTCGACCACCCGGTCGACCGTGTTGACCGGACCAGCCGGAACCTGTCGGCTCTCCAGAAGCGACACCCACTCATCCGTATGCCGCGTGCGTGTGATCTCTAGGAGAATGCCCTCCAGCTCATCCCGTCTTTTGGTGCGGTCTGGGTTCGTTCGGAAGCGGGGATCATCTGCTAATTCCGGCCGCTCCACGGCGTCGCAGAAGTCCTTCCACTGCTGGTCCGATCCGACGGCGAGGCACATGTACCCATCCTTCGTCTCTATTACCTGCATCGGCGTCGCGACCGGATGCCGCCCACCCTCCGGCATCGGGATCTCGCCGGTATTCAAGTAACGGCTGAATGCGTTCTCGAGCAGCGCGACTTGAGCATCGAGCATCCCGACTTCGACCCACCCGCCTTCGCCGCTCCGGTCGCGTTTGTGCAGGGCCGACAGAATGCCATTTGCCAGGAAGAGCGCGGCGCCGATGTCCCCGATCGAGAAGCCGACACGGACGGGGGCTCGACCGGGTTCTCCAGTAATACTGATCGTGCCTGCCATGCCCTGGATCAGCATGTCGAAGGCCGGTTTCGAGGCGTAGGGGCCGGTTTGGCCGAATCCGGAGCACGACGCATAGATGATCGAACCGTTTCGTTTGCGCATGTCCTCGTAACCGAGGCCGAGGCGCGCGGCCGTGCCGGGCAGAAAGTTTTCGACGACGATGTCGACCCGCTCGGCGAGGTCGAGGACCAGCGCGCGCCCGTCGTCGTGCTTGAGGTTGACCGCGACGCTCTTCTTGCCGCGGTTGACGCTGAGGAAATAGGTGCTGACGTCTTCGACATATGGGCCGACCTGACGAGAGAAATCGCCGCCGTCGGGGTTTTCGACCTTGATGATCTCGGCGCCGAGATCGCCGAGGACCATGGTCGTATAAGCCCCCGCCAGATACCTGGTGAGATCGAGGACCCGTACACCGTTCAACGGGCCGGCCATCGACACCCTCTCGCCGTTTTTTTGGCCGTAGGCCACGAACTGTATCGCATGGGGATCATATTGAGCCCCGAATCGCGCCGCGCGCAAGCATTTGAACGCTTGCCGTGCCCCATACGGCCGTTAACGGGAATCGGCCATGTGTTCGCACGATTTCCGTAGATTTATCATAGAGGTGCATGCGACGCTAGTTTGGGAAAATCGATTGATTGACAACAAGAACGGGTTCCAACTCGGGCGATAGGCGGCGAAATTGCACGGAATTGGCGGGCTGGGATTTGACCGCCGTAATCCTGCCGTCCACTGCGCCCCAAAAACGACGAAGCATTGGACAGGACATGCCCCACGCGACGACTTCCGACGGAGTGAATCTCTACTACGAGGAAACCGGATCGGGGACACCGATTCTTTTCGTTCATGAGTACTCGGGCGACTACCGGTCGTGGGAGCCGCAGATGCGTTACTTCTGCCGCCGCTATCGGTGCATTGCGTTCAATGCGCGCGGATATCCGCCATCGGACGTTCCTGATGACGTCGAAATGTACAGCCAGCAGCGTGCTGTTGAGGACGCGAAAGAGCTCCTGGACCACCTGGAGATCGACAAGGCCCATATCGTCGGTCTTTCCATGGGCGGTTACACGACGATGCAGTTCGGAGTTCTCTGTCCGGAACGGGCGCTGTCGATCATGATCGGCGGCGTTGGATTTGGAGCCGAGCCCGATCAAGCTGAAAAGTTCCGCTCGGAATTGGAGCAAGTGGCGCAGCGATGGGAACAAGAGGGCGCGAAGAAGTTCGCACCGGTCTGGGGAATGACACCCGGCCGCGAACAGCTCGAGGCCAAGGACCCTCGGGCCTACAAGCAGTTTATCGAGCAGCTTTCGGAGCACTCCGAACGCGGCGCCGCGAACACGCTGCGGGGCGTGCAGATGCTTCGCCCCTCGCCGTTAGAAATGGAAGCGGAGTTGAGCGCAATGACGGTACCGGCTCTGATCACGCATGGCGACGAGGATCGGCCGGCGCTGGCGACCGGCGCCTTCCTCAAGCGTACCATTCCATCCGCCGGATTGTTCGTCCTTCCAAAGACGGGGCATACCGTCAACATCGAGGAACCCGCGTTGTTCAATCAGGTGCTGCAGGAGTTTTTCTCGACTGTGGAGAACGGGCGCTGGCGGCTGAGGGACAAGCGAACCGAGACTCCGATCACGTTGCTCGGCCCGAGTCCGGAAGACTTGACAGACTCACCGGCCGACAAGACAATGACCACATAAATATAATCCACGCGCGGGCGAGGGATTGATGACATGAACTCCTGCGCGGGCGGGAGGACAAACCATGAATCAGCAACAATTTGGCCGACGGCTGTTTCTCCAGGGCCTGGGCGGTATAGCTGCGGCTGCGTCGCTCGGTAGAATCCCCGATGCGATGGCCGCCGAGGAGGAGTTGAAGTTCTGGGCGCCCGGCGTCGCCAAGGTGGGGGGTAAGGACTTCAGCGTGATGGGTGCGCAGGCCGGCATCTCCATCAATCATACGGCAAAGAGCGCCCGGGCCGACGAAGCGATCCAAAAGATGGTGGTTGGCGACGGTCAGAAGCTATTCGATGCGATGACCGACAACGGCGGTGGCATGGAGGACGCGCTGGCCGAAAACGGCGCTATCGTAGCCCTCGATACAGATCGTATCTCGAATTGGGGCAATATGCTCCCAGTCTATCAGGACGGCGGGGCAGCGGCCGACACGATTCGCTATGAGGGCAAGGTCTATGCCGTGCCTTACCTGTCGAACGCCGATTCGATGGCCTACAACTATGACGAGCTCGGATTTCATCCCGATTCTTGGGGGGTGATGTTCGACCCGCAGTTCAAGGGGTACGTAGCGCTTCAGAACGACCGCGGACCGACCCTCACAAACACGGCGATCTATCTGCAGCAGAGTGGCAAAGTCGATATCGTAAATCCATCCGACATGACCCCCGACGAGGTCAAGGCGGTATGCCAGTTCCTTATCGATCACAAGAAAAAGGGCCAGTTCCGCACCTTTTGGGATGGTTTCATGAACGGCGTCGACCTGTTCACCAGCCGCGAGGTCGTCATGGCCTCGTGCTGGGAACCGATCCAGCTAGTCGCGCAGAAGAAGGGTGTCAACATACTATACGGCACGATGAAGGAGGGGCATCAGACCTGGAACAACGTTGTGATGCTGACCAAGGGAGGAGTGGAGCGCGGCGCCGACGGAGCCTTTTACAAGCTCGCCGATCTCTATCTGTCGCCGTGGTTCGGCGCACGCACCTTGAACACCTATGGCTTCGCGCCGCAGATGGTGAGCGTGGAAGCCTATCTCGATGCCAACCCGGACGATTTCGATGCCGACACCCGTGAACGGCTCAAGGATATCCTGGCGCGCAAGGCGAACCGCTACGCGGTAAAGGGCAACGCATGGCAGAACGTCTTTCCCACCAACATCCGCGCCTATCAGGATTGGTGGAGTAGGGTGCAAGCTGCCTGACCACGATGCGCGAGGGCGATAATCTACCCTCGCGCGCCGAGGGTCGTCGTTGGCGGCTGTTCGGCGAAGACGGGCCGTCACGCTACGTCTTCTACTTGCCGGCCGCCTTCATGGTGGTGTTTCTGGCGATTCCCATCGCCCTGACCCTGGTGTGGAGCTTTTTCGAGCGCACCGACTTCTGGATGAAGCCGGGCTTCACTCTATTCGCTTACGAGTTGTTCTTCACCTCGGCGCGGGCGGAGAACTTCGCCTTCGCGATGTACCACTCCGCCATCGCCGTGGTGATCTCGTTCATCATCGGATTCCCGGTTGCGGTCTTCGTCCGCCGGCGTGTGCCCGAGGTCGTCCAGCATCGGGTGATCCTGCTTTTCATCCTGCCGTTCATGATCTCCGAGATCATCCGGATCTTTGCGCTCCGACCCGTCCTCGGCCGGTACGGTCTGGTCAACAGCTTCCTCATGGACATCGGCATCATCAGCGAGCCGATCTCCGCCATGCTGTTCACGCCAGTCGGTGTGATCATTGGCGAGGTGATGTCCTTCCTGCCGTTCATGGTCTTCTCAGGCTTCCTCGCGATGGAGGCCGTACAGCGTTACATCTTCGAGGTCTGCGACGATCTCGGCGCGGGCACGGCCCGTACCTTCCGGCACATCATCCTCCCCCTCGCGGCGCCCGGCATTTTCGCCGGCAGCGTGTTCATCTTCGTCAACGGGCTCGGGGTCGGCTTCATTCCGAACATCCTCGGCGGCCCCGGCGCCGTCAACGCGGGTTCCATCGTGTTCGAGGCGATCGCGACGATCGATTTTCCACTCGCCATGGCGGTCAGCGCGATCATGATCGTGACGTTGGTGGCGCTGCTCTACATTGGCCACCGGATCTTCGACCTGACCCGGCTTCTCCAGCCGATTAGCTGAGCCGGGCAATGTACGACTACCGTAACTCGTTGAACTACTGGTCCATGTGGATCTACGTGATCGCCACGGTATTCGCGCTGCTCCTGCCGGTCTTCTACATCATCTACATCTCGTTCAACGAGCACGGCTTCGGGTCTCCCCTCTACGAGTTCACCTGGGATTGGTATCGGGTGATGTTCGACAACACTCAGATCAACGATTCGCTCAAGTGGACGGCGGCGCTCGGCGTGACAGCGGTCGTCACCGCGGTACCGATGGGACTGCTCGCGGCGAAGCTCTACAAGCGTACCCGGCGCAAGGTGGCGCTGGTCATGCTGATGCTTTCGCCCCTGTTCGTGCCGTCCGACATCCTCGGCTCTGCCTTGCTCGTCTACTTCAAGAACCTAAACCGCGCATCAGAGAGCCTGGGTGAGGCGCTGGGGGTCGACTGGTTCAATGGCTGGTTCGAGCTCGGATTCACGACCGCCCTGATTGGGCAGATCCTGTGGACCGTGCCTTATGCGTTCATCGTAATCCTTATCACCATGTCGCGCTATCGCGACGTGCAGACGGAGGCGGCGCGAACCTGCGGGGCTACGGCCTGGAAGGCCTTCTGGCTGGTCGAGTTCCCGCAGATCCGGGTCGGCGTGTTCGCCGCATGCGCTTTCGTCTTCATCCTTGCCTTCAACGAGTACACTCGGACCGCCCTGCTCAAAGGGGGCTTCGACACCTTTACGACGGTGTTGGTCTCGCACATGCTCAACACCGGTATGTCGGAGGACTCCTACGCTATGGCCAGCCTGGTTAGCGCGCTTTCAATGGTCATAATCGGGGCCGTGCTCGTCTACAGCCTGACCCGTGTCGAACGGCTCGAGCGCGAGGCCCGCGCCACTGTCGCGCCCGCGGGAGCAATCGTCGGGTCCAGCGGATGAGACAACATCTCGACGTGTGGCGGTGATGGGCGACGAGGTGGAATTTGCGGTTGAGGCCGTCGGTCTCACCAAGCACTATGGCAACGTCACCGCCTTGCGCGACGTGACCATGCGCATCGAGGCCGGTCACTACTTCGTGCTGCTCGGTCCGAGCGGCGGCGGCAAGACCACGTTGCTGCGGCTCATCAGCGGCCTCATTCGGCCGAGCGCGGGGCGCGTCGCCCTTCACGGTGTCGACGTGACGTCGATTCCGGCGAACGAGCGGCCGACGACGATGGTTTTCCAAAGTTTTGCCCTGTTTCCCCATATGAGCGTGGCAAACAACGTGGGCTTCGGGCTCAAGCTGCGCAAGATGCCGCAATCGGCCGTGCAGGAACGGGTCAAGCGGATGCTCGAACTGGTTGGCCTTGCGGGGTACGAGAAGCGCATGCCCCATGAGCTTTCCGGTGGGCAGCAGCAGCGGGTTCAACTCGCCCGGTCGCTGGTTCTCGACCGTGACGTGCTGTTGCTCGACGAGCCTTTGGCGTCACTCGACGAAAAGCTGCGCAAGGACATGTGCCTGGAGCTCAAACGTATTCAAGAGCAAGTGGGAATCACCTTCATCCACGTGACCCACAACCAGCATGAGGCGATGGCGGTAGCCGATCGCATCGCCATCATCGCCGACGGCCGTCTGGTAGAGGAAGGGAGTCCGCGAGACATCTACGAGCGACCGATCAAGCGCTTCACCGCCGATTTCGTAGGCGACGCCCAGGTCTTTGACGGCCGGGTGACGGCGGTCGACGGGGCCAGAGTGCGCGTCGACATCGGACTCTCCGAAGTGGACGCCGCGACCTCCGGAGAGACCCCGAATGCCAACGATCCGGTGTCGATTTCCGTGCACTCGGACCTCCTTCAAATCCTGTCCTCGGACGAGCCCGTGCCCGACGACGTTCAGACAGTGCCGGGCAATTACGTCACCAAAATCTACCTCGGACTCACCAGCTCGCATGTCGTCGCCCTTGCCGACGGGTCGGAAGTCAGCGTGTGTCGCGTCTCGCACGGCGATCATGTGCGAACGTTCGATCCCGGCGCCGAAGTCCTGCTCGGCTGGCGCCTCGATCACGCGCGGCTGCATACGAGCTAGGCAAGGTGTTGATTATCCTCGATCTCGTGATAGAGATTGCGGTCGTGGAGGCATTGACGCCCTCGTTCATCCTAATTGATCAGGGCCGAAAAGGCCGTGACGCACGGATGCGATAAATGGAAGGGCCGGATGAACAAGGTTCGCGATAGATTCCGACGGTCAGCGCGAACGGCCCACACGGCGGGGTTTTTCGCGATCGTGGGAATTCCACCGGTCAAACGCGACGACGACATTGCCGCACTTATCGGCGATGCGTTGATCGCGCAAGGCGAGACCTTGGTCGACGGCGACATCGTCGTCATCGCCCAAAAGATCGTCTCCAAGGCCGAAGGTCGATGCATCGATCTGGCGACGGTGACGCCGTCCCTATCAGCCCTCGACCTTGCCGGTGAGATCGACAAGGACCCCCGGCTCGTCGAATTGATCCTCGCCGAGTCAGGTGAGGTCCTGCGGACCCGTCCAGGCCTGATCGTCGTCGCCCATCGTCTCGGCTTCGTCCTGGCCAATGCGGGCATCGATCAGTCCAACATCGGTCCCGATGACGGACGCGCATGGGCCCTCCTCTTGCCCATCGACCCCGACGCCTCGTGCCGGCGCATCGGCCGCCGGCTGGGCCGGCGCTTCGGATGCAGGGTCGGCGTCATCATCAACGATAGCCTCGGCCGTGCCTGGCGCAACGGTACGATCGGCACCGCAATCGGTGTCGACGGTGTCCAATCGGTCTTGGAACTACGCGGCCACCCCGACCTTTTCGGGCGCCCGTTGCAGACCACCGCGGTTGGGGTCGCCGATGAGATCGCAGCGGCGGCGTCACTTATCCAGGGCCAGACCGATGAGGGCCATCCCGTCGTTATTGCCAGGGGGTTGTCTCGCTATTGTGGGCGCGGCAGCGGCGCCGACCTGGTTCGGGAACGCGAGCAGGATCTGTTCCGATGAACAGCGATCGAGAACCGATTGCACCTCGGGTGGTCGCCCTTTCCGGAGGCATCGGCGGCGCCAAGCTCGCGCTCGGCCTGGCACGATTACTGGGCGAGGACGACCTTCTCGTCATCGCCAATACGGGCGACGATTTCCATCACCTCGGGTTCCACATCTCTCCCGATGTCGACACGTTGATCTATACGCTTGCCGGTCTCAGCGACCCGGAACAGGGTTGGGGCCGACGGGACGAAACCTGGAGTTTCATGGAAGCGCTCGACGCGCTCGGCGGTGAGACCTGGTTTCGCTTGGGGGACCGCGACCTTGCCCTTCATGTCGAGCGGTCCGGCCGCCTGGCCAGGGGCGAGACATTGACGACGGTGATGGAACTTATCGCCCATCGTTTCGGCGTTCGGCACCGCATCGTGCCGATGAGCGACGATCCGGTGCCGACAATCGTCCTGACCGATCACGGCGATCTGGCCTTTCAGCACTACTTCGTACGCGAGCGATGCCGGCCACGCGTGCGCGGCTTTCGCTACCGCGGCGCGGAAACGGCGCGGCCGCAATCCTTGGCCCTCGAGGCACTGCGTGGCTCCCGGCTCGAAGCGGTCGTCCTTTGTCCGTCTAACCCGTTCATCAGCATTGATCCGATCCTCGCCATACCCGGCCTGCGAGCGGCCATCGAGTCGAGTGCTGCCCCCGTCATCGCGGTTTCGCCAATCATCGCCGGCGCAGCGCTCAAGGGTCCGACCGCCAAGATAATGGCGGAACTCGACCTGGAGGTTTCGGCGCTCGGTATCGCGCGGCACTATCGCCAACTCCTCAATGGGATCGTCATCGACGAAAAGGACCGGCATATTCTCGGCGCCATCGTGGATACCGGAATCGCCGGTGTGAAGGCGGAAACGGTCATGGTCACCGAGTCCGACAAAGTTGCCGTTGCCGAACAGGTCGTCGATTTCGCGCGTCATCTCGCCGCCGTGCCGACGGCGGCCGCGGGTTGAGGGAGGAGGGGCAGTGCAGGCCTCAACCGGACACGTTTGGGCGGTCATCCCGGTGAAGCCCTTCGCCGATGCCAAGCAACGGCTATCCGAGCTCCTCACGTCACAGGAACGGCGCGAACTCGCGCGCGCGATGTTCGAGGATGTGATGGTACATGTAATGGCCGCGCGCGGCCTTGCCGGCGTCGTCGTCGTCACCCGCGATCGACTGGCTGCGGCACGGGCGCGCAGGGCCGGCGCGACCGTCCTGATCGAAGCGTCGGCCGAAGGTCAGAGCGCCGCCGTCCAACGCGCCGCCGAAATGCTGCTTCGGCATCCGCGAGCGGTTCTACTGACAGTGCCTGGCGATCTCCCCGCGATCTCCACCGCCGACATCGAGGCCTTGATGAACGCGCATGGCAAGCGGAGCGGAGTCACCCTGGTACCTGCACGCGACAATTGCGGGACGAACGCGCTGGTCGCGTCGCCGCCCACGGCATTGCCCTTCCGGTTCGGCGCGGACAGTTTTCGACGGCACCTGAGGGAGGCGCACCGCGCTGGTCTTGAGGCGCAAGTCACCAACCTCAGTGGGCTCGAGCTTGATATCGATACGCCGGCCGATCTTTGGGAATTGATTGCGCGCGGCGCCACCGGCCGCACGGCGGAGGTGCTGGCATCGATCCCGCTCGCCACGAGGCGGCTTGGCGGCGCGTCGGCCGTACGGTCGGTCGAGGCTGCGACATGACTGTGATTGCGAGGCCGGAGTTCCGCAGCCGGACGCGGTCGTGCAAGATCATCGAGCGCGCACGAGCCGGTCTGCGCCTTGGGCGCGAAGAGGCATCCGCCCTGGTCGAGGCGGGCGACCTCAATCGGTTGCTCGAAACCGCTTCCGCGCTACGCGATGTCGGACACGGTCCGGTCGTAAGTTATTCGCGAAAGGTGTTCATTCCCCTCACGCGACTCTGCCGGGACGTCTGCCACTATTGTACGTTCGCGCGGTCGCCGAAACGCGGCGAGCCGGCCTATCTCTCGCTCGATGAGGTCCTTGCGGTGGCCCGGGCCGGGGCCGCCGCCGGTTGCCGCGAGGCGTTGTTCACGCTCGGCGATAAACCGGAACTGCGCTATCGCGCGGCGCGCGACGCCCTGCGCGAGCTCGGCCATGAAACGACGTTGTCCTACCTTGCGGAGGCCGCCGCGCTCGTGCTGAGGGAGACCGGTCTGTTTCCCCATCTCAATCCCGGCGTTCTCGACGAGGCCGACATCGCGATGCTGCGTCCGGTATCGGTCTCGATGGGGTCGATGCTGGAAAGCGTCTCGGATCGCCTATACGAGCCCGGCGGGCCCCACCATGGATCGCCGGACAAAGATCCCGCCGTGCGTCTCGCCACGCTCGAGGCTGCCGGTCGGTGCGACGTCCCATTCACCACCGGTATCCTGATCGGCATTGGCGAAAGCCGCGCCGAGCGCATCGAGGCGCTGCTCGCCATTCGTGACCTGCATGACCGTTACGGCCACATTCAGGAAACGATCATCCAGAACTTCTGCCCGAAGCCGGGCACCCGCATGGCGGCAACGCCGGCGGCCGGCGAAACCGAGCTGCTGTGGACGATCGCCACCGCACGACTGATTCTCGGCGCAGAGGCGAACATTCAGGCGCCGCCGAACCTGAGCCCCCGGCGGCTCGGAAGTCTGATCGCCGCCGGTGTCAACGACTGGGGCGGGGTGTCGCCGGTGACGCCGGATCACGTCAATCCGGAACAGGCATGGCCGCATCTCAACGACCTTGCGGCGCAGACCGCGGGCGCCGGTAAAGTGCTCACCGAGCGGCTGGCGATTTATCCGAGCTATGCGCGCGATGCGTCGCGCTGGCTTGATTCCGCCCTCTGCACGGGGGTCGAACGGGCCACCGATGCGCAGGGCTATGCGCGTTCGGACATATGGCGCGCCGGGATCACGAAGTCCGCACCGCCAGGTTGGCGCCCGCCCGTGCCTGTCGCCGTGGATAGGGCGCTAGAAAGCGCCCTCGATCGCGCAGTACGAGGCGACCGCCTCGACGAGGCGGACATCGATCGACTGTTCAGGGCGCGCGGACCGGTGATGGCGGCGATCTGCGACACCGCCGACGAACTGCGAAGGTCTGTCAATGGGGACACCGTGACCTACGTCGTGAACCGCAATATCAACTACACCAACATTTGTCTCTTCCGCTGCCAGTTCTGTGCGTTCTCCAAGGGACGAACGGCTGAGGCGCTCCGCGGCAAGCCCTATGTGTTGGATCTCGACGAGATCGCCCGTCGTACCGCGGAAGCGTGGCAGCGCGGCGCGACGGAGGTCTGTCTGCAGGGCGGCATCCACCCGAGCTATACCGCCGAGACCTATATCGACATTTGTCGCGCGGTGAAGGCGGCCGCACCCGCGATCCACGTCCATGCCTTTTCGCCGCTCGAGATATGGCACGGCGCGCAAACCTCGCACCTGAGCGTCGAGACGCTGTTGGCGCGCCTCGTCGAGGCCGGGCTCGGCTCGCTTCCGGGGACCGCCGCCGAGATCCTCGATGACGAGGTCCGCCAGATCATATGCCCCGACAAGATCGACACCGCGACCTGGCTCGACGTCGTCGAAGCCGCCCATCGGCTCGGCCTCCATACCACCTCCACGATCATGTTCGGTCATGTCGAAGAGCCGCAGCATTGGGCGCGCCATCTATTGCGACTCCGCGATCTACAGGAGCGCACCCACGGTCTCACCGAGTTCGTCCCGCTGCCTTTCGTGGCGGCCGAAGCGCCGATTTACCTCAAAGGTCGGTCGCGCCCAGGACCGACCTTCCGCGAGGCCATCCTAATGCACGCGATAGCGCGGCTGGTCCTTTATCCGCTGGTTCCCAATATCCAGACATCGTGGGTCAAGATGGGTCCGCAAGGGGCGCTCGCGTGCTTGGCGGCGGGCGCCAACGATCTCGGCGGCACTCTGATGAACGAAAGTATTACCCGCGCCGCTGGGGCCTCGCACGGTCAGGAGCTGTCGCCGGCCGAAATGGAAGACCTGATGCGGGAGGCCGGCCGACATCCGAAGCAACGCACCACCCTATACGGCGACGTTGACGACGACCGCCGCCGCGCGGCCTTCGATGCGGAGACACTCCGACCCATTGCGATGGCGGCGCCGGTTTTCCGGAGCTCGGCATCGAGCGTAAGCGGCCGGCCCTGGCCATCAAGGAAGCGATCACCGTGATCCGCGGCCTGCTCGCCGGGGAAAGGGTCAATTTCCAGGGCGAGATTGTGCGTTTCGACGGCGGCCAGCTCATCGTCAGGGCGCGCGCTGACATCCCGATCATCGTCGGTAGTCGCGGCGACTTAGTGCTACAGGCGGCGGGCGAGGTGGCGGACGGTGTACTGATCGCCACCTACGCCGAACCGGTAGGTATTGGTCACGCCAAGGCGATGATCGCCGAAGGAGCGGCTAAGGCCGGGCGCAGTATGGACGATTTGACGCTGATTTCGCGTATCGACACCTGCATCAACGCCGACCGACGCATGGCCTACGAGGTCGTGAAGCCGAGTATCGGCATCATTCTGTGGGCTAGCTATCCCGATCGCAAGTTCGTCCATCGTGTCGGCCTCGAGGTGCCGGCGGCGCTCGAGGCGCTCATCGCCAAACGCGATTACAATTTGATGGAGGAGAATGCCCATCTCATCCCCGATGCTTTCGTTGACAAGTACTGCTGGGCGGGGACCGTCGAAGACGTCGCCCGTAAGATCGCCGCGGTCATGGGTGAAGGGGTCCGTGATCTCACCATCATGCCGCTGGCCGGACATGGCGATAGCCGAATTGATGTCGCCCGCGCCTTCGTCGAAGACGTCGTACCAATGGCCGGCGAAATAGCTGCCGGGCCGTAGATCGTCGGTTTGGGTGATGGACTCATAACTTCGCAACCAGACGCGTATTGATGCGAGGCACGGGTCTGCGTAGCATCGGCCGATGAAGAACCCCTACCGCTATTTCAACAGCTCGCCGGAGGTAATTCGCCTCACGGTGATGTTGTATATCCGCTATCCGCTGTGCCTGCGTCAGGTCGAGGACATCCTGTTCGAGCGCGGCATAGATATCTGTCACGAGACAGTACGGCTGTGGTGGAACCGGTTTGGTCCGATATTCGCGGCCGAGATCCGCAAACGCCGAGTAGAAAACGGTGCTATTCACCATGCCAATGGCACGTAAACGAGGATTTCGTCCGTATCAATGGCAAGATGCGTCACCTGTGGCGTGCTGTCGATAACGAAGGCGAGGTGCTTGAGGTTTTTGCCTCGGAGCGGCGGGATCGGGCGGCCGAGATTGCCATTCTGAAGCGAGCCATGAAGCGCTATGGCCGTCCGCAGGAAGTCGTGACGGATCGGCTTTGCTCATACCGGGCCGCAATGCTCGCGATCGGCAATGCCAGCGTGCAGACCTGCGGTCCATGGGCCAACAATAGAGCCGAAAATTCGCACCAACCGTTCCGACGATGCAAGGGCGCGACGGCCCGGTTCAGGGATATCAAAACCCTGCAGAAGTTTGCTTCGGCCCACGCATCGATCCACAACCACTTTAACCTCGAGCAACACCTTACGTCCCGCGACACCTTCAAAGAGAACCGGTCGGCCGCTTTGGCCGAGTGACGACAGCTGGCCGCCTAATGCTGCCCGGGGTCGCCAATATGGAGACTGGTTCGCATTAGACTGACACCACCATGTCATCGCCCAAACTGGCGGGCTTCGCCCCGTCAGGACACGTGTCTAGGGTGCCGATTCAGGTCCGTGGATTGATATTTTCCGGGTCATAGAGTGGCTCGTAACCAACTCCGGCGACCTCGACCGCGTAGGTGTCGCCGAAGTACTCCACCTGCAACCTCTTGCCCTTGACGGCGTACGCGTGAGGCAAATAGCCGAGAGCGATGTTCTTGCCGATTGTTGGGCCGTAGGCGATGGACGTGGTGAACGAATGTCGGCCCTCCAAATCGACCAGGGTCTTGCCTGTATCTGGGTCCATAATCGGCAAGATTCCGACGGGGTATCGTGACACTCCTGTCGAATCTCGATTGTCGATCATCACCATCGTGCAGAGCGTGGCCGGCTGGTGGTCCCGTGCACGGTGCTCGAGATAGGCGGCCTTACCGATAAAGTCCGCATCTTTGACCTTTGGGCGCGCGAGGTCGGCTTCCAAGAGATTGTATTCGGTCAAGAGGTCCGCGTTCTGGAGGCGCAAGCTCTTTTCCATCCTACGGGAGTTGGCATAGGTCTCGACACCGAACGGCATGACGTCCAGCGCGCGGATCGCATCCCAAACCGCAAGGCCATCATCGTATCTCATGTGCAATTCCCAGCCCTGCTCGCCCACATAGGAAATGCGGAAGGCGGTAACGTCCTTCCCCGCGATTCTGATCGGTTTGATCGAGGCGAAGGGGAATTTCTCCTGCGTGAGGCCCTCCGGGTCCTCCACCACCGCCTGGAGGGTGGTCCGGGCATTCGGCCCCCAAATTCCAATGGTGGTGAACTCGGTTGACACATCGGTGATCTCGACGTCGTAGCCCAAGTCCTCCGCCATACGCTTCATGTAGACGAAGTCGCGGTTTCCCGCGTCCGCCCCATCGACGAAGCGAAAGCGGCCCTCCATACGAAAGACCGTAAAGTCGGCCTTGACCATCCCAATCTCGTCAAGAAAGTGCGTGTAGATACCCGTGCCGACCTGATTGTCGCGGCCGACCTTGGCGACGCAGAGATACTCCATGAAATCAACATGGTCCGGACCGACAACATCGTACATGGCAAAGTGGGAAAGATTGACCATGCCGACGTTGGCGCTCATTTCGAGATGTTCGGCGTTCGAGACGCGCCAGAAATGGCGATTGTCCCATTCATTTTCCCGCACCGGGACCCGATTGCCGTACTTTTCCAACAAGTGCTCATTGCTCGCGTAGCCATGGGCGCGTTCCCATCCACCGAGTTCCATGAAGTAGCCGCCAAGCTCTGTCTCGCGCTCGTAGAACGGGCTGCGGCGCACATCTCTGCCGCCCGCAAACGGCTCCCGCGGATGTACCGCCGGGTTGTAGATTTTCATCGCGGTTTCGGTACAGCGGGCCTGGATGAAATCTTCGTCGGTTTGGAAGGGGTAGAAGCGCGAGTAGTCGATCGAGTGATGATCGATTTCCGTGCGCCCATCCGTGATCCAATCGGCAATCAGCTTGCCCATACCCGGGCCGTCCTTCACCCAGATCGCCTCGGCGTACCAAAGACCGCGCACCGTTTGACTTTCGCCGATCGAAGGTCCGCCATCCGTCGTGACCTGGAGAAGCCCGTTGAAGGAGCGTTTTTCGTCATAGCCCAGTTCCGAGAGAATTGGCGTCAATTCCATTGCCCGTTCCAACGGTTCCATGACCTGTTCGATTTCCAAGTCCCGCTGCGAAGGGGAGAGGCGCGCCTCCGTTTTCTCCACGATGTCCTTCGGATGGCAGAGGCGCGGATTCGATTCCTCGTAGTAACCCCATTCGATCATGCCGCCTTCGGCGGTTTTGGGGTCACCCGTGTCGCGCATGTAGGCGGAGTTACCCTGGTCGCGGAGAAGCGGCCAGCCGATGTCCTTGCCGGTGCCGGCAAAATTCTCGTATGGGCCAAACCAAAGAAGCGGATGGTCGACCGGCATGATGGGCAGGTCTTCGCCGGCCATCCCGGCGACAAGACGCCCCCAAAGTCCTGCGCAGACAATGACATGATCTGCCAAGATCTTGCCACGCGGCGTTTCGACACCCCTTATGTGTCCGTCCTCGATTATCAGGTCGGTAGCAGGCGTGTTGGCGAATGCCTTCAGCTTTCCGGTCTTCTCGGCATTGTCGACCAAAATGCCGGATACAACCTGTGAACGAGGAATGACGAGCCCCGCATCCGGATCCCACATGCCCCCCTGCACGAGGTCTTCGTCGATCAAGGGAAACTTTTCCTTGATCTCGCCGGGGGTCACGAGCCGCGCACCGGTACCAAACGCCTTTGCAGAAGCCACTTTGCGCTTGATCTCGTCCATGCGGGCATCGTCGCCGACCCGGGCTATCTCGAGCCCGCCGACTTTGGCGTAGTGCCCCATCCTTTCAAAGAAGTCGATCGAGTAAAGGGTCGTCCAACAGGACAGGAAATCATGGCTCGTGGCGTAGCAAAAATCGGAAGCATGAGAGGTCGAACCGATATCCGTCGGGATCGCCGATTTGTCGATGCCGACAATGTCGTCCCAGCCGCGCTCGATCAGGTGGTGGGCGACCGACGCGCCGACGATACCACCCAAGCCGATGATGACGACGTTCGCGCGTTCTGGAAATCCTGCCATTTTCACCTCCGTAAATTGGGTCAGTCAACGGCGCCCCAATTGGATCCTATCTCTTCTAGACGACGGTCCTAGTGCCAAAACGCCTGCATAGCAGACCGTTTACCCGCGAAAGGGTCCAGGTCCGTCTACCTATGGCCAGAATCAGCCTCGATCCTGTCCCGGACCTGATTACACAGGGCCAAAGCATGGTAGAGTGCGGGACCATGGATCGGCGAATACGGTCGTTACAGTTCAGGTACTCCAGCTCACGCTTGTCTTCAACATCCGGAATCGGGACGGCCTCGTGGAGAGTTTTCGTCATGCCGTCGATCTGGGCCTGGCAAATTTTTTGGGGGCCGGTCGTCGTGATGCTGTCGTTCCTCGTCTATGAAAGGGAGATGTCTGCGGAGCCGGCCGGGCAGATCATGCCATTGACCGATGAATTCACAGGTGGCGGAACATCCTCCAGGGAACCCAGAATCTCCGGGCTTGCCGAGCGCGACGGCGGTTGCTCGAGCCCAGATTTCACGCAATTCCGTCTATTTTCCCTGCCAAATAGGAAGGTCGGACCGGAGACGGGTTCGCACCAGACTGCAAGCACTGCCGCAATGCCTCCGTATCGAACGCGTCAGACAGCTCAGCCTAGACGTCGAAGCGAGCATCCCGCCAGGCGAGAGCGGCTCTGAGCCCGCCTTCGCGGAGTTTGGCGAGAAACTGGCGCTTGTCGTCGCTGCCCTTGCCTTCGAGGTCGACGTCGGCGGCCAGCGCCGCTTCGAGCGCCTGATCCATACCCATGATCCGCATCGTGTCGTTGATCGCCGCCTTGGTCCGGCGGACGACCGCGGGGTCGATCACCGCCATTTGGCGGGCGATGTGCAAGGCTGTCGGAAGCTCCTCGCCGACCGGGACGACGCGGTTGATCATACCGAGCGCCAGCGCCTCCTCGGCCGAGATATCGTCGAGACCGAGCAGCAGTACTTCCTTGGCTTTCTTCGGCCCGACCAGCCACGGCATCAACATGACCACGATGCCGGCGCCGAACTTCAGTTCCGGCTCGCCAAAGCGGGCATCGGCGGCGGCCACCGTGACGTCGCATGCCAGAGCCAGCTCACACCCGCCGGCCAGCGCCGGGCCCCGGACCGCCGCAATCGTCGGCTTGGCCAGGTGCCAGAAGCGCATCACCGCGTCGAAATCCTTTCGCAGCACCGGGCCCCATTGGTCTCGGCCCTGGGGCGGGTCGGCGGCTTGGTCTTGCAGATCGAAGCCGGCCGAAAATGCCTTGCCCTCCCCGGTCAGGACCAGGGCCCGCACCGCGTCGTCATCCTCGACCCTGTCGCAGGCTGCCAGCATTTCGCCAAGCATTTGCTTGTTCATGGCGTTCAGCCGCTCGGGCCGGCGCAGGGTCAGGACCGCGACGCCGCGGTCGACCTCCAGCGAAATCGTTTCGGACGTCATCTCGCTTCACCCGTCGAATTTTCAGTCGTCACCTTATGGTCGCGCCGACACACGGAGCAAGCGCCCTTTGATATTGCCGACCGCGGATCGCACGCCTAGCTTCTGCCAATGAACAATCTTGGTGACGCCCTGATCCGGGCATTCAAGGCACGGCCGACGGAGGTTGCGCTGGCAGACGAAGCTGGGGCCCTGACCGGCGCCGATCTGGTCGCGTGCGCCGAGGATGTCGCGCGATCGCTGGCGGCCGAGGGCGTACGAACCGACGAACCGGTCATTGTTGCCTGTTCCAATCGCGCGGCGGACGTTGCCGCCTTTGTCGGCGTGTGGGTGGCCGGCGCGGTCGCCGTGCCGGTTCACCGCCAGGCCCCGCGGACGATCGTCGACCGGACGTTGGCGCAGTGCGGCGCGCGCGTGATCGTCGACGACGCGACGGCCACGATGCCGACGGACAGGCTTACCATACGCCCGGTTGCCGTGCCGGTGCGGCCGCTATTGGACAGCGCCGCCACCATCGTCTTTACTTCGGGCTCGACCGGGGACCCCAAGGGCGTGGTCATTGCCCATGACCGTCTGATGGCGAAGATCGCCTCGATCGACGAAGAGCTAGAATTCGCTGCCGGTGGCCACACCTATACGAGTCTCCAGCTCATCTTCATTTTCGGCCAGTGGGTGACATTTCTGACTTTGTTGAAAGGCGGGCACGTCACCCTTGGCAATCGCTTTCCGGCGGCCGAGGCCGCGTCGATGTTCGCCGACCGTCGTATTGACTGTTTTGCCGCCGTACCAACCATGCTGCGCGCGATGGTGCCTCATCTCGCGGGCGCGCCGCCTTTTGCCGGACAGGTTATGTCGGGGGGAGAAATTCTTCCCGCCGGCCTGTCCGAACAGATTCGGGTAGCATGGCCGGAAGTGCGCCTGTGGGACCTCTATGGACTGACAGAGACCTGCGGCTGCGACTTCATTGTGCGGCCTGGGGAGCAAGACGCTGCCGACGGGACCATCGGAAATCCGTGGCCAGGGATCGATTGCCGAATTCATCCCGAAACGCACGAACTGCAGATCCGCACGCCCTATCGGATGCTCGGCTATCTCGATCGGCCGGACCTGGCGGCTGAAGCTTTCGACGGCGACTGGTTTCGCACCGGCGACATGGGCGCACGGCGCTCCGACGGGCGCATAACGCTGACCGGGCGGATCAAGGACTTGATCATTCGGGCCGGCAACAAGATCGCGCCGGTCGAAGTCGAACGCGCGGTCGAAAGCCACCCAGACGTCGCCGGTGCGCTCGCGGTTGGCCTCCCGGACGCGCGGACGGGCGAAGCGATCCATCTCTATGTCGTGCTCCGCCCGGGTGCGGTACTGACCGCCGAGGCGATCCGTGATTGGGCCGGCGAGCGGCTCGAGCGCTACAAGGTCCCCGACCAAATCCATTTCGGGGCCTCGCTTCCGGTCGGAGCGACCGGGAAGACCGATCGCCGCGCTCTTCGTAAGCTTTTGCAAGGCTGAGCTCGGCCGACCGTGGCGGTTGATGGGTTCGACGCGGTTCAGGCTCCGTTTGCTACGGAGGCCAGGTCGACGACCTGGTTACGAAGCACGCCTATCTTGTCGATCTCGCTTTCGATTACGTCTCCCGGCAAACAATATCGCGTGGCCGGGGTGAGCCCAGGCAGGCCCTGCCAGGACCCTCCTAGTTCGGCATCCGTTGACCAAGCGGTGCCGGCGGGTGTTCCGGTGATGATGACCATCCCGGGCTTTAGAGTGAAACTGACGGAGAAGAAATGAACGAGTTCGGCACAGGTCCAAATCATATTGGCGGTCGTACTCGATTGTCGTAGCTCGCCGTTTATGCGGGTTCGCAATTGGAGCGACTGAGGATCGCCGATCTCGTCGGCGGTAACGATCGCCGGGCCCAGTGGGGCGCTGCTGTCAAACGCTTTGCCACGCCCGGTTTCATACCAAGTCAGTGATCCCTTTGTCCGCACTTGGAGGTCCCTGGCCGTAACATCGTTCACAATCGTATAGCCGAAGACGTGTCGAAGCGCTTCGTCGACCGGAATATGGCGCCCTGGCTTGCCTATGACGATGGCGAGTTCGGTCTCGCAGTCGAGCTTCTTGGTAAGAACGGGGTCGTGGATTATGGACTCGTCCGGGCCGACTACGCAGTCGGACGTTTTGACAAAAAATTCCGGTTCTTTCCCACTGATCGGGGTATTCGATTTCTCTGCGTTATGGTCGCTGTAGTTGCTGCCGCTGCACAAAATTGTCGTCGGGCGGATCGGCGCCGTCAGCTTGACATCCGCCAGCCGCATCTGGGTGCCGCGCGGCGGATCGGCGACAAGGCGCTCGGCCGCGGCGAGACCTTCCTCGCCGGCGCGAATGAACGCGATCGTATCGGAGAACCAGCCGGCGACGGAGCCGAGACCGGCCCCGACACTGGCGGACGGATCGATAACGGACTCACCCTGGAGAAAGCCAAGACGAGTCTTTCCCTCAACCAGCATATTCACGATTTTCATTAGCGCCCTCCATTAGCGGGGAGACGCCTATCGGGCGGCGTCACCTTAATGGAATCATTGTCAAACCATTCGACAAATGTTCATTCATTCATAGCACCAATTCATTGGCGCGGATGGGGGAAAACCGAGCTTGAGGCGCGATCTCAGGTGCCGTCGGTCTTATCCCTCGCCGGGGTCTCTCCGACTGTCGACCGCCTGATATTGTGCAAGGCTCCGGCGCATCTCGTCGATTGGCGGAAATTCGACACTGCGAACGCCGCTTGCCGAACGTGCCGAAGAAATAACCTATCCCAACCGTCAACCGCGGGTCGTGCCACAATACGTGATCGTACGAATCGTCCGGCCTCATCCCAGCTTCGCCACCGCGGCGACACCGTCGACCTCAACGAACATGCCGGGGTGGGGGAGGGCGCCGACCTGGAGGATGGTCCGCGCCGGCGGGTTGTCGGCGCCGAAATAGCGTTCCGAAATTTCGTTGAAGACGTATTGCTGAGATATGTCGGTGACGTAGATCGTCAGCTTCATAATGTCGGCGAACGTGGCGCCGGCGGCGTCGAGCACGAGCTTGATGTGCTCGAAAGTACGCTCGGTCTGTTCGCGAAAATCGCCGGCCAGCCATTGCGCCTCTTCTGCCGGATCGTGAGGGTGCTTGTGGTAGATCGGCACCGTGCAGCAGCCGGAGAAGAACACGATTCGGGCATCCTCGACCGCATAGGCGGCGCTGTAGGGGCTCTGGTATTCCGGCTTCATCGGCAGGTGGTGGATCGGCGTAATGCCCATTCTATTTCTCCTTGAGGCGGGTGGCCGCGGTCAGCGGCGGGTCAGGGGATGCAGGAAGGTCACCAATTCGGGAAACAGGATCAGGATCGCCATCACGATCAGGTTGCAGACAAGGAACGGTATCGCGGCGACATAGATCTGCTTCATCGTCACATCGGGCGGCGTAATGCCCTTCATGATGAAAAGCAGCAATCCGAAGGGCGGCGTCATCAGAGCCATCTCCAGGTTGATCAGCATGAGGACGCCGAACCAGATGGTGTCGAGGTCGAGCGCCTTGACGATCGGTATGAAGATGGGAAGCGTGATCAACATGATCGCGATCTGCTCCATGAAGCTGCCGAGTACGAGGACGACAAGCTGCATGCCGACGACAAGCAGGATCGGCGTCACGTCGAGGCCGAGAACGGAATCGAGAAGGCCGCGGGTGGCGCCAGAATAGGCCAGCAGCTGGCTGAACCCGATCGCGGCCGCCATGATCGCGAACATCATCGCGGTGATGCGCAGGGACCCCAGGACCGATGCTCGGATCATGGCCCAGTTGAGGCGCCCGTAGGCGGCGGCCAGGGCGAACGAGCCGAGCGCACCGAGTGCCGCCGACTCGGTCGGCGTCGCGACACCGAGCACGATCAGCCCGGTAACCAGGAAGACGATGAAGCCGAGCGGCAGCAGGTGCTTGATGACGGCCTCGATGCGCTCTGGCCAGGTGACGCTGTCGACCGTGTAGCTCGGCGAATCATCGGGGTTGAGGGCGCAGCGAATGACGATATAGGCAAAGTAGAGGGCGGCCATCATCAGCCCCGGCACGATGGCCGAGATCAAAATCTTGGCGATCGAAAGCTGGCCGATGGCAGCGAGGATCACCGCCAGCGCGCTCGGCGGGATCATCATCGCCAGCCCTCCGCCGGCCATGATCGGGCCGATCGAAAGCGTACGGTGATAGCCGCGGCGTTCAAGGTCGGGATAGAGGAACGTGCCGAGCATGGCGGTGTTGGCCATGGTCGAGCCGCTGAGCGACGAGAACACGGTGCCGGCGGCGATGGTCAACACGCTGAGCCGGCCGGGCAGTCGGCCAAGGCATTTATCGAGCGCGTCGAGCGCGTCCTTGCCAAGCTGCGACCGCCACAGGATTTCGCCCATCAGCACGAAAAGCGGTACCGGCGTCAGGGTGAATGAGCTGACCGAGCTGTAGATGCTGAGGACGAATTGATGGAACGCCCCGCTGCCGCCCTGGAGAAATAGGATACCGAGCAGGTTGACGAGCAGGAATGCGAAGGCGACCGGCACGCCGAGGCCCATCACGAACAGCAGTCCGCCGACGATGATCATGAGCGTTTCCCACCACGGCATCTGCGGTCAGCCTTCGGCTGCGTCCGGTGCGTCGTCGGACGGTGCCCGCCGCCCGCCGGTCATCTCCTCGCGCGCGTTGATGACGAATGCGATGGCCGATAGCAGGAAGCCGATCGCGATGATTGCGAGGAAGGGGAATTTTTCCACCGGGTAGATCCCGACCGTGGTCACGCCGCGCACGAAATTGTCCCATGCGGCGAGGAACGCCCAGAACGACCCGACGGCGCAGGTGCCGGCGGCGACGATCGCGGCGAGTGCGCGCATCATCGGCCGGCGATGTTCGGGGGCGGCATTTTACGGCTTTTATTTACTTGGAAAATGTTGATATTTACTTCAGTGAATTAAAATAAAATATGAAATACTTACGGGTGTTTAAATTTGAATAAATAATATTCAAAAACACATTGAATACGCTATTGAAAAATATTTTCCCGATCACCATATATATTTTGGCGGCAAATAAATGCCGGCCAAATCAAGGGTATTTCGCATGTCATTTAAGGAATTTTCCTCGGCACAAGGTGCTCCGAGCAAAGGCAACCCCGACGACAAGGCCAAGGTGACGCCAACGCCCGATCAGCCGGCTGAAAAGACCGACAAATCACCAACCGAAGCTGTGCCTGCGGCCAAGTCGTAGTTTTCGGAACGCGGGCGCAAGCGTTTTTCTCGACACCTCTCGATATGGCGATAGGACTGCCGACAAGGTGGGCCTGATGACGGTGCGTACAAGCAAGAAAACGGCAGCGTTCGGGAAGCCTTTCGTCCTTGACGGTCTCGATGAGATACTAGCGGCCGGCGCCTTTGGCGTCGGAACCGATGAGGAACTTCTCGAAGGCATTTCTTTTCCCGCCGACCGGCGGATAATGACCCTGAATCATTTACACCCAAGGTCTGATCGTCCGGGTATTACTCATACGATGACAATAGATCCAATTGAACTCGAGGCGGCTTTGGAACGCGATCGGGTGCTTGCAGAGACTTCGGTGGGCGAGTGCTTGCAGTCCAGTGAGGCTGAAAGGCAGAACTGGGTCGCGACGGGAATAGGTCGACCGTCAATCCACAGTGGGAAGTGAAAACGGGGTGATGGTATTTCGGCCAACCGAGCATCCTCGGTCAGAACCGTCGAACACCGCTTTTCAAGGATTTGAAGTGTGACCGCTGATTGAGGCCGAGATGGAAATGGGTAGTTCGATCGGGACCAGAGCGGTCGCCACAGGAATGGACAGCCGGCTACCCAGACGCCAATGCGGTGTCCATGCAAAGGGCGCGCATTCACGATCGATGCGAGGCCCGCGTTTATGTTGATTATGGGACCGGTTCGTTTGCCTGGGTCAGAACTGTCGGCGGCAAATTCGGTGGCGTGCTTGGAACCGTTTAGAAGGATTGACCGATGCGTACGATGCGACGACCACGTTTGGTAGTCATTCACCCCCTAGTCTTTCTCGTGCTTCTGTCCGCGGCGCCCGGCGCCGTGTTCGCTCAGAGCGATTCCGTCGGGACGCCCGAGAATGCGAGCGCGAAGAGCTATGGGACCGTATGGGAGTGTGACCGGGACTATCGAGAGGACGACGGTGCCTGTGTTGCCGTCAAGGTGCCGGCATATGCATACCCAACAAATACATCCTACGGTCGCGGTTGGGAGTGTGCCCGCGGTTATCGAGCGGTCAAAGAGACCTGCACCGAAATCAAGGTGCCTCAGAATGCCTATCTCAATCCTTCAGGCGAGAGATGGGAGTGCGACCGAGGGTATCGGAAAGCCGACGAGGAGACCTGCGTTGCCATCAAAGTGCCTTCGAACGGGTACTTGGTGGACTCCTCATACGGGTCGGGTTGGGAGTGCGATCGCGGGTATCGCCCAATCGACGAGAATTGCGTCGCCATTGAGGTTCCAGCCAACGCATAATTCGTGGATTCATCCCACGGACTTGGATGGAATTGCGATCGCGGCTATCGCGCAGTCGACTGGGCTTGCACTGCCATGAAGATACCGGCGAATGCCCACCTCGATTATTCTGGAGATGACTGGGACTGAGATCGGCCATATCGAAAGCAAGAGGGTAGCTGTATTCTGCCTTGAGGTGATTTTGAATAGTGTGCAGCCATACGATAATACGAACACGCGAAGAAACATTCATGACCTCTACCCCGCGATCAAATGTGCCGACCGATCGGCCCGAAATGGACCAGCCGAAACTTCGCCTCTGCCATCGATGCCGAACCTCGTTCCGCAGCGACTGGGCCGGTGAGCGGATATGCGCCCGGTGCAAAAACACGGCCGCGTGGCGGACAGGCGCACCGTTGCGGTCCCAGGCCGTGAGCAGGCGTGGATAGTGGCCCGCTACGGGCCCAGATCATACCGGTCCGGGTCCAATCGCATTTCCAGACCTGCCGGACAGTGCCCCAAGGCGGGGCATATTCCGGGAACAAGCCGTTTCCATGGTTCCGTGTGCCGCGTCCGACAATCGAAATGCAAACATCAATCGAGGAGTCCTGATACATGCAGATATCCGCCCGTGGTTTGAAGCACATCTGCCCGGATTGTGCGACCAAGTACTATGACCTCAGAAAAAAGACCGCCACCTGTCCGAAATGTGGCGCCAAGCCGCCTGCGCCGAAGCCGCCGAGGGCCGCGCGGCCGCCGGTCAGGAAAACCGGCCGCACGAATTTCGGGAGGTACCCCTAACGGAACTAGGTGCAGCCCATCAGTTACCCGCAGGGGCGTGGATTGCAGTGACCAACTGCCGCGGGCCCGACTCGCAGGCTCACCTTGCGCCCAGCATTCGTGGCTGTGCGGTACAGAAACAGGTCGAGCGGCCGGATTGGCACTCGCCAGCTTCGGCGCTTCCCGCCCAAGCGCCGAAACGTCGATCACTTCATCGGTGGGAAATGATCAACCGGTCGCACGGCCACTGTGCCACAGCGATTGGGATAACCAGCTATGACACTGAACTTCCCGCATCGTAGCTGGAGCTACGATGCGAGCAGGAGCCTTATCCACTTTTGGGGGTATGACAGTACGTTAGAAATTTCGTTCTTTGTGGAAATTGGCGCTCTCCGCCGCTCAATGCTCGGTATTCTGCGACTGTTAAACACGAAGAATAGATATCGGCACCGCTCTGTCGGCGGTCGAGATCATTCCAAATTCCGTGGTGACCCGCACGCTGCCGGCGCCAAGATGAATACGGCGCCGCCGTCACCAGGCTGCACGCAAATCCGACAAGGTCGTTTGCACGGCGCGAACGGAAGAATGAGAGATGTCCGCAATCATGCTGGATAATGAAGATGCGCACCAGAAAGCCCGCGGCCAGCGGCATGAGAGCGAGCGCTATCCAATAGGATACGTCGATGACGACGTGCATCGCAGCGCAAGAGACGAATAACCGCCGAACGAGGTCGCAATCTGGGATCGGCTCTTGCGTCGTATTGGTGCCTGAAATTTGGCCACCCCGTGACGGAGGCGCGGCTGACCGGTCAGGGTCGCACTCTCGAGTTGAGGGCCGACCATTGATGCTCACTTTGAACTGGATTCAGATACCGGGTCGATATCCGGCGATGATCGAGTGGTCGCACTCGTTGCGACCGACAGGCCGCGATCGGTTGAGCCATGCGACGCCATTTATGGATATCGCAGCCATTATCCCCGAGGCTCGGAGGGCCGCTCGGCGCACGTTGCCCGCGACCCTCCGCCGAGATCCCACTGACACATTGCGCCGGGCCACATTTCGCGATCGTATCGCGGGAGACCAACCGCTGGAACTTCCTAGGCCGCTTTGAGGTTTGCAGCGGAAACGCGCCCTTTCTTCGGTTCGCGTTGCAGGTCGTAACTGAGCTTCTGGCCTTCGGTGGGATGCCCGATCCCGGCCTGGTCCACGGCACTGACATGGACAAAAATGTCCCGACCGCCGTCGTCAGGCCGGATGAATCCATAGCCCTTCGCAGGGTTGAACCATTTCACCGTCCCAGTCGGCGTCTCGGGTGCTCTTTTCGATCGGCCATTGTGCTTGCCGGTCTGGCCGTTCGACGGAACACCAATCGGCCGACGCCCCGGCGCATGGCGTGGACCCTTATCAGTCGGTGTACGCCGCGCGTCGGCGGCGGAACTGCCGCGTCTCCGTTGCGGCCGCGCGTCGGACTGTTCTTGAACGTCCGGACTCGGACCCGCCAAGAATTGCCGGCCGTCGATGACCGAAAGGCGGCGGCGGATCAGTTTTTCGATCCGGCGAAGGTCTTCGGCTTCACTCGCATCGCAGAATGAGATTGCAATTCCGCCTGCACCGGCGCGTGCCGTGCGCCCGATGCGATGCACATAGCTCTCAGGCACATTGGGGATGTCGAGATTGAATACGTGGGTCACGCCATGTACATCGATACCGCGGGCCGCGATATCGGTCGCGACGAGAACCCTGGCCCGTCCGCGGCGGAATTTCTCAAGCGCACGTTGCCGGGCGCTTTGGGACTTGTTGCCGTGCAGGGCATCGGCGGCAATGCCGGCCTTGTCCAGATCTTCGGAGACCTTATTAGCACCGTGCTTGGTTCGCGTGAAAACGAGGACCCGTGAAAACGTCGGATCGGAGAGCATGCTGGTTAGCAGGGCACGTTTGTTCTTGGCGCCGACGTGCACAACATGCTGATCGACCTGGTCGACGGTCACGGTTTGTGACGCCGCCTCGACCTTGACCGGGTCTGACAGCATCTGGTGGGTGAGGCGCTCGACCTCGGCCGGCATGGTCGCCGAGAACAATAGACTCTGTCTCTGGCGGGGCAGGGCCGCGACGATCTTTTTGACGTCGCGAATGAAACCCATGTCGAGCATGCGGTCGGCTTCGTCGAGGACGAAGTGCGAGACCATGTCGAGCCCGACATGGCCCTGACTGATAAGGTCGAGAAGCCTTCCCGGCGTGGCGACGAGCATATCGACGCCGCGGGCCATTGCTTTTCGCTGCGGCCCTTGTGCGACGCCGCCGACGATAACGGCCCGGCTAAGATCGAGATAGCGGCCGTAGGTTGCCAGGCTATCCGCGATCTGAATGGCGAGTTCGCGTGTCGGCGCGAGGATCAAGGCACGTACTTTTCCCGGACGCGCCCGTTCGCGGCTCGCGGCAAGAGTCTGCAGTAGTGGGAGGGCAAAGGCCGCGGTCTTGCCGGTGCCGGTCTGTGCGATGCCCAGCAAATCCTTGCCGGCAAGCAGAGGTGGAATTGCACGCCCTTGGATGGGCGTGGGGACGACATATTGCGTAGCCTCGAGGGCACGCACGATCGGCTCGGCGAGACCGAGCTCCTTAAACGAATTATTTGTCACTGACTTTAGGTATCCTTTTTGCGCCAGAGCGGTACGCATCCCGATGGATGCGTCAACGGCTAAGCGCGCTTTACCGTCTTCCACGCGCACCTGGAGCAAACGGACGTTATTAGGGAAATCACTTCGAGAACAAGAGCCATCGGTTAGCCGAGAGCCCCTCGCGCGGTCGCGAGTAATCTGGACAGCAAATGGGCGTGTTTTGCCGAAATGTCAAGCTGTATCGGCTCGAGGCCATCGCGATGAACGGCGTGGATGCCGCAGGCGCAAAGTACGGAGGCCGCGGGAGTGATCCGAATATTGGGATCGCGCCGACCCGCCGCGGCGAGGATATCGGTCCGTGTGCCGCGCTAATAACCCTTGAAGACCGGTGGACGCTTCTCGGCGAAAGCACGACGGCCCTCGGCATAGTCGTGGCTCTCGTTGCAGCGCCGAATGGCGGCGAGACAGGCATCGATATCACGCGCCGTCGGGTCCTTCGCCATCTCTGTCATGCAAAGCTTCATCGCTCTCATTGTCAGTGGGGCGTTGCGGCAAATGTCGTCGACTAGCGCCGCGACCGTGCTTTCCAATATATCGGCGTCGACGATGTCATGAGTAAGGCCGATCGACTGGGCACGGTCCGAGTCGATCCGTCCAGCGGTAAAAAGAATGCGCTTGGTCTGCGGCAGGCCGACGACCCTAATCAGCCGCTCGATGCCGTGGCGCGTGTAGCCGAGACCGAGGCGGGCCGCGGGGAGGGCAAAAATCGCCGACGGGTCACAGAAACGCAGATCGCAGCAACTCGCGATCGAGAGCCCGGCACCCATGCAAAATCCGTGGATCATGGCCACGGACGGCACGGGAAATTCATCGAGAAGACGGCAGGTATCCTCGACCAGCGTGTCGTAGGCAGGGGCAGCGTCCCCGGAACGCTTGTCGTCAAAATCGCGGATGTCGGCGCCGGCGCAGAACGCTCTCCGGCCGGCCCCACGCAGGACAACGACCCGCAGGTCAGGCATCGGCGTCAGCCGCTCAAGGATCTCCTTCAATTGGCCCCACATGGCGATACTGAGGGCGTTGTTCCGAGCTTGATTTCGGAACTCGATCAATGCTCGCCGACCGTCGCCCGCGACGTCGACAATCACCTCGCCCGGCATCTCGGCATCTGTATCCGTCATCATACGTTGGCTCGTCCCTCGATTGACGCCGTCACGGCGGTGCGAAATGGTGTGCGGCGGTTGAATTTGAAATGCAAACGAGAGTTTCGCATATTGAAATCATTCACGCGCAGTCAGGTTTTGCCACGCCGCGATCCAAAGCACAAACCGGGAGGAAACGCTATGTCGGCCCGTTACGATAACTACAAGGCGCTGAAGTTCAACAAGCCAGCCCCGCGCATTCTCGAAGTGATCCTGTCGGCACCGGGAAAGCTGAACGCACTCGATGCGGACGGCCATCGCGAGCTCGCCGAGGTGTGGCGAGACATCGACAAGGATCCCGAAATTTCGTGCGTGCTCTTACGTGGCGACGGGGGCGTCTATTCCGCGGGCGGCGATCTTGCCCTCGTTGAGGATATGGCGAACGATTGGGATACGCGGCTTCGTGCCTGGCAGGAGGCGCGCGACATCGTCTACAACGTGATCAATTGCAGCAAACCGGTGGTGTCGGCGATCGAGGGTCCGGCGGTCGGCGCCGGTCTGGCGGCGGCGATGATGGCCGATATCAGCGTCGCCGGGCGCACGGCACGGATTATCGATGGCCATACGCGGCTCGGCGTCGCGGCGGGCGACCATGCGGCGATTATCTGGCCGTTGCTCTGCGGCATGGCCAAGGCCAAATACTACCTGCTGCTCTGCGAAACGGTGACCGGCGAGGAAGCCGAACGAATCGGGCTGGTTTCGCTGTGCGCCGACGACGATAAAGTCATCGACACCGCCATGGCGGTCTGCGAGAAACTCGTCAAGGGTGCGCCGGTCGCCATCCGCTGGACGAAATACGCACTGAACAATTGGTTGCGCATGGCCGGGCCGAGTTTCGACGCCTCGCTGGCGTTGGAGTTCGTCGGCTTTTCCGGGCCGGAGGTGCGGGAGGGCTATACGGCCCTGCGTGAGAAGCGGGCGCCGAATTTCGATCCCAAGTAACGGCTTTGTAGAGGATTTTCGGTCGCAATTAGCCCGAGCCGGTCGGCGTGCGGTCTAGGCCACCCATGATTTACCATCGATCCAGGCCGGCGGCTCGAGACCCATAAGGGTAAGTATCGTCGGTGCGAGATCGACCGATTTGCCGCCCTCGAAATTGAGCTTGTCGCGTCTGCTTGGTGCCGTCAGCCATACTCCCGAGACCGGCCTATGGTCTCCGCTTCGCGGGTTTCGCGGTTTGTTGATCGGCGCGTCGACACGCCCGACACGTTCTGAAACGCAGCTTTCAATGGGTCCCAAGTCGGAGCGAAAGACCACCAGGAGGTCCGGCAAATCGGGATGAGCGTCTGCACCGACGACCTCGTTGATGGTCAGGGCATCGTCGATAATCGGCTCGGTGCTCGTAGGATCGCGCAGGGCCAATAGCGCCGCGCGCAGCTCATCCGTCATATCGTCGAGCTCGGAGCCGCGCTCGACAGATCCGGAGGGCTCGCGGCCGCGGACGTTGAAACGGATGGCGCCGACACGATTGTTAGGAATCGACGCTGCCTTTATACGCGGGTTCTCGAACGGATCGAGCGCGCATCCCGCGTTTGATTGAAGCTGCCGAATCAAGGGCAGCCGACCGACCTGTCGTGCCATAGCCGCGTAACGGCGCGGCACCCGGTACTTCAAGCTCGCCTGCAAACGCCGAATTGCTTGCTCGGGTGCGCCATCGCGCGTGCCCGCCAGTTGCAGCCGCGCAAGGATTTCAGGGAGCAACTGCGGTCCTCCCGAACTACGGCTCATGCCATGGCTTGCCATGACGATAACGTCGCATTCATCTCCTGCGGCGGCCACGACCTCGGCGAGCGCCTCGTCCAAGGATCGGTAGACTTCGAGAAGCCCGCGCGCGAGGTCATTGGCAGGCAGGGACGGGTCTCGGGCGCCGGTCAGCTCATGCAAGTGCCACAAATGGTGGCCGGCGCAGTGGCCCTCGGCAAATGCGCAGGCAAACAAGTCCCATGTTTCGCGACACAGCACGTCGAGTATGAGTTTCCTCTTCTTCTCGATCCCCGTTTTCAGATCCGCGATGAGCGTGCGATAACCGCTATCGTCATCGGCGTAAAGGTTGCAATCGTGCACCGGGTGACAGCCGTGGGACGAGAGTATTTCCCGCTCAAGCGCGTCAGGATGGACGCGCACGTCGTCGAGACGATCGTGGACGCCCCATTCGGCAATTTGAATACCGTTGATCCTGGGATCGAAGGGAGCGTGCGGCAGATCGACCACACCGACGCGGTTGCCCTCGTCACTCGCGGTGCGCCAGAAGGTCTCGTCCCGGCCGCATTCCTCGGCCGTCAGCCGGCGCATCCTGGCCTCGCCGGTTCGGATCGCGTGTGATTCGAAGAAGCACCCCGTGCGGCCGACCGATCTTCCGGTTGCCAACTCGAACCAGACGGCGCCGGGCAAGTGCCCGACGCAGGTTGCGATGCGCCCGTAATGTCCGTGCCGTGCCATCCGGCCAAGCGTTGGCAGGCGGCCCGCGGAACTCCATTCCTCGACCAACCCGGCGTCGACGGCATCGAGGCCGACGAACAGCACGCGTGCAGACATTTTTACACCCAAGTAGCGAGTCATTCGCCCCGATGACCCTTGTGTCGCAGTCTTGCCTTTAGTCGGCGCTTCTTCAACACCACTTTAAGATCAGGGAAAGGCGCCTGAAGCGGCGGCTGGCCCGACCGCGGCTATCGCCGCGGGAGTTGGCGCCGCTCGCGTGGCAACAATGCGTTGACTGCGCCGGCGGCAGATTGCACCAAATCGGAACTGAACCAAGGGCCACACTCGGTGCTCTTTCTTTGCCGTCGACGACGTGGCCGACGGGGAATTCTACAGCCCGGACGTGATCCACTATTTTGACGATTATTGGTCGGCGGTGGCACGGCGACGGGTCACTGGAGGAGGGGCGACCCGATGCGAGATCGTTGCCAGAATGCTGCTTTTGGACGTTCAAGATGACGGCTTGTAGGCCACCACCTCGATCTCGATCCGGACATCGACCAGCAAGGCGCTGACGACCGCCGACCGTGCCGGAGGATCGTCGGGAAAATACTCTGCGTAGACTTCGTTGAATCCCGCGAAGTCTTCCTTGTCCCTGAGCCAGACCATCGCCTTGACGACATCGGACAATGCGCAACCGGCATCATCCAATGTGGCCTTGATGAGGTCTAGGGTGACCCGGGTCTGATCCTCGATCGTGCCTATCGTCATCGGCGCGCCGTCGCTGATCGGGATCTGGCCGGTAAGATACACCATGTCGCCGGCGCGAATTGCTTTCGACAACGATAGCTTGCGGCCGTCAATGACAAGAGGCCCGCCGATAACTTTCTTTTGGCTGTCCGCCATCGTCCTGCTCTCCAAATTTGGCCCGCCTACGCAATAGGCTCTTTTGCCGGTCTTGCCGGCGTCGGTCAAGCATGCCCATCGGCCACAAGATCAGATATCTCTGTTGCGCCGCAGGCGGTGTCGGTATTGTCTCAGGTCCGAAGCCCGAGCGACGAAGCGCAATCATGAACGGGGAAGGTGATATGTCGGACGTTCAACAGCACCAGATGCTTATCGACGGCCAATGGGTCGACGCCGAGGGCGGAAAGACCTTCGACAGCATCAACCCGGCGACCGGAGCGACATGGACGGTAATTCCCGAAGCCAGCGCGGCCGATGTCGATCGCGCGGTTGCCGCTGCCCACCGCGCCTTCACAGAGGGCCCATGGTCGAAGATGACGCCCACCGAGCGTGGGAAGCTGTTGCGCAGGCTTGCCGATCTGTTGGCCGATCGATCGGAGGATCTCGGCAAGACGGAGACCATCGATACCGGCAAGTTGCTCAAGGAGACGCGGTGGCAGGCGAAATACATTGCCGATTTCTTCCACTATTACGCCGGCCTTGCCGACAAGATCCACGGCGACACAATGCCGATCGACAAACCGGATCTCTGCGTCTTCACCCTGCGTGAACCACTTGGCGTGGTGGCGGCGATCGTTCCGTGGAACTCGCAGCTGTTTCTTGTCGCGGTAAAGCTTGGACCCGCGCTGGCTGCCGGCAATACGGTCGTGCTCAAAGCCTCCGAGCACGCCTCGGCGGCGATGCTGGAATTTGGTAAGTTGATTGTTGAAGCGGGATTTCCCGACGGCGTGGTCAATATCGTGACCGGGTTCGGCGACCCCTGCGGTCGGACGCTCACCTCGCATCCGCTGGTCTCGCGCGTCAGCTTTACCGGCGGACCCGAGACGGCGCGCCATATCGTACGCAATACCGCTGAGAACTTCGCCGACGTTTCGCTCGAGCTGGGCGGAAAGTCGCCGGTGATGGTGTTCGAAGACGCCGACCTCGAAAGCGCGGTCAATGGCAGCGTCGCCGGCATCTTCGGGGCGAGCGGCCAGAGTTGCGTCGCCGGCTCACGGATCTATCTCCACGAGAGCATCGCCGACGAATTCTTGTCGATGCTCGCTGACCGTGCGGGGCAGATCACTATCGGCGACCCGCTCGCCGACGAGACCCAAATGGGACCCTTGGCAACAGAAGGGCAACTGATGCGCATCGAAGCCGAGGTCGAAGGCGCGCGCGGTGAGGGAGCCACGATTATTCACGGTGGCCGAAAGCCGTCGCACCTCACATCCGGCTGGTTTTATGAGCCGACCATCGTCGACTGCCCCGACCAACACCTTCGGATCGTGGACACCGAACTGTTCGGGCCCGTGTTGAGCGCGCTGCGGTTCAAGACCGAAGAGGAAGTCGTCGGCTTGGCCAACGACACCAAATACGGCCTTGCCTGCGGTGTCTTCACCCGCGACGTCGGGCGTGCGCTGCGGGTCGCCAAGGCGACGCGCGCCGGCATCGTATGGATCAACACCTACCGGGTCGTGTCGCCGATCGCCGAGTTTGGCGGCTTCAAGGACAGCGGCTATGGCCGGGAAAGCGGGTTCCAGGCAATCTACGATTATACGCGGCCGAAAACGGTTTGGATCAACACCTCGCCGGACCCGATCGCCAATCCCTTCGTCATGCGCTAGGCGCGGTTTTTGGCGCGTGCGGTTGGTCGCCGAGCCCAAGGTGGTTTCGCACGGTCATGGTGTTCTAGATCGACCAGGAGGCGGGATTTTGTTGTATCTCGCCATGTCCTGATCGTACTCTGCGGGTCAAGAGGCAACCGACGTCTCTGCCCGGTCGGAGTCGCCAAGTCAACGATCGCTTGCGGAATCTCTGGTTGCTAAATACTGGACCATCGCATGACGAAAATGGAAGCATCGGAGCTCTTTGCAGCGGCATCGCTTTACGATCCGACCGTGAAGGCATCGCAGCGCCAGATTTCCGACTTATTGTGCCGTCGAGTTGTTCCCACCAAGTACTCTCGGCACAAACTCTTTACCAGCATGGCGAGAGCTCAACCGATAATCTGTAGAGGTTATCCCTGTCCCATGAGAAAGAACCGAATTGCGGCGCCACAAGTCGATCGAATAGAGGAACTGAAAGCGGCGCTGATTTCGGTTTCAACTCGGGCGAAGTACCGCGTATTTACCGGCCGGACCGGAAGGGCCCATCGCGCGACGTTGGCGAACATAATCGAACGTTGGGATAGAGGGCGGTCGATATTCGGAGTGACCGATCTCCACATTCGTGACAGCAAAATGGAAACGGTAATTGACCCGGATATTCTCAGTTATTTTAACCTCCTCCGCCTAAGTACCGTAGAAGCCTATGAGCAAGAAATGTTCAGCTTCGTGATCAGCACGCGCGGGCACGTCACGGATTCGCATTCGGACGATCCCGATAGCAGCAACTATTGCTTTACCGGCCGGAAACTCTGGCTGATGTGGGACACGTTCGAGGGGCTAGATGCGGGTCTCGAGGACGTCGAAAGATGCCCGGTCTATGGCACGGCCAAGTTTGATATGCGAAGTTTTGTCGCGCTCGAAAGTTCTCGGTGGGGCGTCGTGGAAAGCGGACAGACCCTATTCCTGCCGGGCCACTACACCCACAAGGTCATAACCTTGGAAAAGTACCTTGGTGTTGGCGGATTTTATGTTTCGTTGCCGAATTGCCTTCGTTCCCTGGCACGCTGGCACATTCACTCCCCGCTCTGGTTATCACCGGCGACGAGGCATCGAAATAGAAATGTGCTTGCGGATATTTCTACCACCGCATGCGATAGGGTAAGGCGCCTCCGCCGCTCTAGCGATCGGGCACGCGAGAACTGGGGTGTGGAATATCTTCCTATATCAGACAATTCCTTCCGTCGTGAATACGGGAAAGACCAGATCGAGAAACTATTCCAGATCGAATCCTTTAGGAAATTCGCTAATACCCTGGAAACCTGATCTCGATTCTTGCCGGTCCAATTGAAATCTTGAATCCTGCCGACGCTCCCGGAGACCTGTCCGACGCGAAGATATGGGCAGCCAAGAAGCCAGTATCATCGAGTGCGATATATAGCTTGTTTTGCGGGTGTTTCTACAAACGAACATGCAAGGATTGGCGGGCGCGTTATCGACTTGTTGGTGAATTCATTATAACATATGAAAAAATTACGGCATTTGTCCGCCCGTCGAATCACTCGGTCGGGGCGTGGTTCGTGGCGATGGAGAAATGCGTTTGGTCGATCGGAGTTTGCGCGGTCAAAACAGATCAATTGGTGAATATTTCCGAGGAATGCATCGTTTTGCGTTTCTATGATTTGTGAATATTCCGGCATCGTATGGACGTATTGCTGATTTCGCCGGGATAGTCGCGAGCCGCGCCGACACATTGTGGGAGCATTTCACTATCGTGCCACCGCTCGGGCCCCTGAGCTGCAAGAATTCGGCGACGGCTTAGACCATGCCTGCTGAGCAACGCCTGCTGAGCATTTTTGTTTGCGATATTGTCGGGTCGACGGCGTATGCCGAGACTCTCGATCCCGAGGATTTTGAACTGTTGCTTCAGAATTTCTTCGATTCATCTTCCGATCTTGTCACTCGAAATAACGGCTCGATCGCGAATCATATCGGAGACGGCTTTGTCGCCTATTTTGGTTTTCCCCGTGCCGATGGAATTGATGTCCAGCATGCAATCGATTGCGGGCTCGAAATTGTTGGGTGGCTCGAATCGCTCGAGCCTGATGATCCAAGGCGACTTCGCGTTCGAATAGGAATCGCAACCGGCCACGTCATACTTAGCAACATAAAAGGCCAGAGTGGCGATGGGCAAGCGGTGGCTTTTGGAAAGACCGCTCACCTTGCAGCCCGACTGCAATCTATTGCCGATCCCAACAGTGTCTTTGTCGACGATAGTTCTCATGCTCTCGCGATGCAGAATTTTGTGTTTTCCGATGTGGGAGAGCATTCGCTGAAAGGCTTCGAGAAGCCGAGTAGGGTTTGGCGGGTCGAGGGTCGGCGTGATTTGCAGCTCCGATTCGAGGAACGGCTTACGCGGCTGTCGCCTTTGGTCGGCCGGGGTAACGAATTGAATCTGGTGTTCGAACGCTGGCACTGGTCGAAAGCCGGCGATGGCCAGGCCGTCGTACTTCAAGGCGAACCGGGGATTGGCAAGTCGCGGGTGGTTTTCGAGGCCGGCCGGCATTTGGAAGAATCTGGCGCTCGAATCGTTGTATTCCAATGTCAGGAGACATTCGAGAACACGCCATTTCACCCCTTGCTTCAGCAATTGGAACGAATGTCCGGAATCGGATCGAGAGATGCGATTTCGGTTCGCCGGGAAAAGATGAACGCGATCCTCGGTTCCTATATGGCACTGACTGAGGATCTTCGAACGGTCGTGCTTTCCCTTATGGCCTATCCCGTCGAAGATGGTGTCCTCGATGACGACTCGACGCCAGAAAGGAAACTTCAGGCGCTCTACGACGCGATCATTGAATTGGCCATCCAGATTGCAATGGATCGGCCACTTGTTGTCATCGTCGAGGATGCACAGTGGATCGATCCGACATCGAAGACGCTGTTGGACCTTCTCATTGAACGGATCGAGGGAGCACGAATTCTCGTTCTAATCACGGTTCGATCGGGGGAATTCGTTGCCCGCGATTGTCAAAATTTGACGCAAGTGTCCCTCGACCGCCTGACCAAGGGCGAGGTCAGGACATTGGCGAAGACCGTCATGAAAGGGAGCGATATTTCGAATGGGCTCGTTGACGAAATTGTCACCCGCTCAGATGGCATCCCTCTTTACGTGGAGGAAATTGCGCAAAGTGTTGCGGACAACATAGGCAACCAGACCGGCCAGGATTCAATCGAACCGGCGGATGCCAAGTCACGGCCTCATTCGCTGCCGATTCCCGATTCTCTCCAAGGCTCCTTGTTGTCGCGCCTCGATCAGCTCGGCGATACGCGCGAGCTCGCGCAGATCGCCGCCGTCATCGGACGGGAATTCGATTGTGAGGTTCTTGCGAAACTGGCAGATCGAGATGACCGATCGGTTGATCGCGACTTGGATACGTTGACCGAAAGCGGCGTATTCTACCGGCGCTATGATTCAACGCGTAGGATGTTGTCGTTCAAGCATACTCTGATCCGCGAGGCAGCCTATCAGAGCTTGCTTAGACGAGACGCGATTGTCTTTCACAAACGACTTGCTCGAATTTATGAGGATGATTTTCCGGATATGAAAGATATGCATCCGGAAATACTAGCCTATCACTATACGATGTCGGAGCTATGGGCGGCCGCCGCCAAGTTTTGGCTTCGTGCCGGACTGGCCGCGAGAGATGTCGGATCGAACGTAGAGGCGAAGAACCGCTTGGAGCAGGGACTCGCTGCCCTCGATCGGCTAAAGCAGAGCCGTGCCACACGCGCCCTGAGAATGAAGCTCCAGCTCGCCCGGGGCGAGGTGATCAATGCACAATACGGTCCGGCGATGGCCGGCGCCCATGAAGCGTTACGCGAGTCGGCTCGCATTGGTGAAGAGATCGGCGATACGGAATCGACGGTCGCCGCCCAGACCTCATTGTTTACGTTGGAGTATGTGCTAGGCGCATTACCGGATGCCGAGGCCGTCGCGACGAAGTTGGTTGAACGAGGGCGCAGCAGTGATGACGATCGAACGACAGCAATCGGTCTTTTGGGGTCGGGTATGTGCCGCTTCGCGATGGGTAATTTTGTCGAGGCACAGCAGCGACTCGAAGCTTCGCTTGGCTATCTGGAAAGCGACCTGAAGACCGCCACCGGCTATCCAAGCAAAGCGTTTATCTACCTGTCACTCATTCGGCACATTTTCGGTAGCCCGGAAGAGGCGGTGGCATTATGTGGTCAAGGGGTCGATGCGGCACGTGAGCAGCGTGCGATCGACCTGTCCGCCGCGCTCGGCAATTCGTTATATTTGCATCGCATGCAAAACCGTGTCGATCGTGCCACGGCGGTGTGCCAGGAATTGATGGACCTCACCGAGCGTAAGGGGTTCAAGATGTGGTATTATCAAGGGCGGTTCTTTCTTGGGTGGGTGCGGGCCAAGGAAGGGGATGAAAGCGGCCTCGCGATGATGGAAGAGGCAATGGCGAGATTCCGGCGGGCCGAGGAATTGATCGAACAAAGTTTTTTCTTTGGAATCATGGCGGAGAGGTATCTTGCTTTGGGCCATGCCGAGCAAGGGCTTCGTATGGTCGAGCTTGGCTTCGACATCGTGAAGCGGTGCGATGAGCGATTTTTTGAGGCTCCGCTCTGCGTTCTAAAGGCCCGTTGCCTGGAACGATTGGCGTGCCCGGCGGATAAGACGGAAGTCGATCGTCTCATAGGATTGGCGACCTCCATCGCGGACAGGCAAGGCGCGGTGGCGTGGCGCCCCACGGAGACGCTTTAGCCACCGGGAACGGCACATCAGTAGTTTCATAACTGCGAGAGCGATTCTCCGGTCGGCTTGGGGAGTGCCGTAGCCGGCGCGCATCGACGCAACGTTGCGAAATGCAATTGTGGGGATAGTCACAGTGACAATGGTTGAGCCCAGGTTATGCTCCATCGCCAAGGAGACCTACTGATGTCTGATCTCTTATATGCGCCCCCGCCCTTCGACGGCAGCGAGGGAACACGAATTATCTTCGTGGATTTTCTCAGCGCTCACTACGACATCACATTCCACACATCCACCAAGACGGCCGCGGTACGCTCGGAAATTGTATTTAGATCCGAAGACACCGGTTGGCCGGCTTTCGAGCTAAATATTCGTCCACACAAAGTGTCGGCGCACCTCAATGGCGAGAAAGTCACTTGCGATTCCGATTGGGCCCCCGGAACCAAGGCGCCGCTAATGGTGCTCAAGCAGGAAATATCACCTGGCCTCCATCGCCTGACCGTTCGGCACCAACTTGAGGACGTTGAAACGAAGCCCCATCCCATCCGCTGGGACGAAAAATCGGTCGGCTGCATATTTCATATGTCGGATATCTTCGAGGAAGAGGCGACGAACCGATTCCTCGGGTCATACCTGCCGTCCAATTTCGAGTTCGATCACTTCAAGATTTCGATGCATGTAGAGGTGTTCGGTGGATCGCGTGAACACACATTAATATCGAACACGGGCAAGGTATCGGCGTCTTCACCAGATGTCTGGGATTTCGAATATCCCGCCCATTTTACGACCTCTTTCCCCTGGTTCCATCTGTTGCCGGCGGAACCTTACAAGTTTCTGAACGGCTTGTATGAAACCGAGGGGGGGCGCCAGTTCCCCATTTACATATACGGGGAAAAGGGATCGTTCGGTGATCGCCTGGAGGATTTCTTCGATGGAGCGAAGAGAAGCCTGAAGGAGTTGGAAGTTAGATTTGGGCCTTTTCCATACCCGGCGGTCACGATATTGACCATGCCAGACGGATGGGGCGGAATGGAGCATGCCGGAGCGACGGCAACCGACTTTGCCTCGATACGACACGAACTCGATCACTGCTATTTTGCCAGGTGTATTGCGCCCGCATCGGGCAGCGCGGGCTGGATCGATGAAGCGATCGCGAGTTGGGGCGACGAAGGTTATTCGCGTTCAGCCGATGAACCGAAACCCGCACTCTCGGGATTAGCATTCGATTCGCCCTATGCGCGCATTACAAAAGTGGCAGCGTATAGTAGTGGCCGTGAATTCTTGACGTTTCTCGACAATCGAACCACCAACGAGGGCGGCCTTGAAGCCTTTTTACGCATGTATTTCGAACGAAAGAGATACCAGTCGATCAGCGTGAACGAGTTCAAGGCGATGCTTGAGGGTTTTTTTGGAAATCGCTTGGATGCAGAATTTGACAAATATGTCTTTGGCCGCGGCGTCTATCATGAAATCGTGACGGAGCCAATTTCGGACGAGGCTACGTTAACAACAACGACCGCCAAATGTCCCCATCGCCCATTTCATAGCGCGGAACAACTTCGCCAGCAGCTGTTTCCATATTGATGAGGTTGCGAATCGACGATTTCGCGCATTCACCATGGGGTCATGCGACACACGCGGGCAATCACCAGGTCGACCGCCCTATTTCCAATCCTCGCCGTAGTGAATCGTGATTTCCGTGCCAGCAGGAATGCTGCGAATAGCATAGAGCCTGTCATCCTCAAATCTGGCGTTCGGCCTCGACCGGTGGTTCAGGTATCGAAGCTCGTTGGTGCCGCGGACGCCCCTGTAGCTGCCGTCGTCGCCTTCGACCCACAAGACATAACGCCCGCTGCGGCGTGTCGGCTTCCCTTCATAGGCTCCGATCAACTCGCCCTTCGTGATGCGCCGGGTGGCGAATAAACCTTTCCCGTGAATGGGGCTGGATTCGACTGTGACAAGCTGGGGCTTGGATGGTGCACGATTTCGGCTCAAGTCGACTAATCTCTTGATATGGGGACACACAGCCCAAGCAAGGTAGTGAATGCCCCCAAGGCGGTCAACATCGAGCCGGCCGCGCTCAGTGAGGCCGCCTAGGTAGCCGACTTCAAATTTCGCCGCTTTTCAGACCAATAATACTCGGGCCGCCTGTCCATTCGGAGCGTGCGGATCCGGTCGAAGCAGATTACGCCCATAAGCTAGAAATCGCTGCGCTCACGAGGACCAATGCCGCATAGAAAGCCCAGGCGGAGATCACATCTCTATGTCTTCTTCTGCTCGCGGTGTCCAAATCTGCCAACTGCATTGCCCTTCACCCACTACCGAACATGATATCCATGGTCAGAGTGGCCTAATGGTAGGGCCAGCGCTGTGGGATTCACCACAAAGTATTAGCCTGTTTTCGTGTCGCTCAATGTCGTTCGGAACCATCCGAGGCGCGTGCCACAAGAATTGATCGAACTGATGAGAGGTCTGCGGGCTTCACGTTGGCGCATTTTCATCATGATTCGCTTTCCGAACGCGTTGCCTTACATTTTCGCCGGAATGCGTATTTCGATCACGTTGGCCGTGATCGGCGCCGTTGTCGGCGAGTTCGTCGCCGCCAATGAAGGCCTGGGCTATATGGTTTTCAGCGGTACGGCCAATAACGATACCGCGCTTACCTTTGGTGCCATCATCGTCCTTGCGGCCATCGGCATTAGCTTGTTCTGGATCGTGGGCGCGTTGCGGTGGCTCCTCGTTCCTTGGGCCCGAGAAAGCGACGAGGGCGAAGCCTAGCCATGGTGGCGGCCGACGTCGGATCGACGGTGCATGTTGCGGTCGCGGAACTGAGCAAAACCTATGAGACGAGAACCGGATCGGTTGTTGCGCTCGAGGGTATTGAATTGGAGGCGAACCGCGGCGAATTCGTCACCATTATTGGCCCCAGCGGGTGCGGCAAGAGCACGCTTTTGAAGATCATACTGGGCGTTGTGCAGCCCACGAGCGGAAATATCTCGATTGATGGAAGGCCACATCTCGATCAGGAAACGAAGACCGGTATGGTCTTTCAAACGCCAGCTCTGCCGCCTTGGCGGACGATCATTCGCAATGTCCTTCTCCCGATCGAGGCCCTCGGATATCGCCGTGACGCCTACATCGAGCGCGCCCGCGAGTTGATTTCCATGGTCGGGCTCGAGGGGTTCGAGCAACGCTATCCGGCGGAGCTTTCCGGTGGGATGCAGCAGCGGGTCGCGATCTGCCGTGCCTTGATCCACGAACCGGAAATCCTGCTCATGGACGAGCCGTTTGGCGCCCTCGATGCCATCACCCGCGAGGTCATGCAGAAGGAGTTGCTGAAAATCTGGCAGCGGACCAGAAAGACCATTCTCTTTGTCACCCACAGCATTGATGAGGCGGTGCTGCTCTCGGACCGGGTGCTGGTCATGTCGCAGCGTCCAGGCCGCGTCATTGAAGAGGTGAGCGTTCCTTTCGGTGTCGACCGCAGCGACAAGGATATCCGCTCGGATTCATCGTATCAGGCAATCGCCCACCACCTCCGCGAAAGACTTGGCCTGGATAGTTCCGGTGCAGTGGCCTGATTCGATGAACCGTTGGCGAACTACCGGCAAGTGGCGACTTGTGCTTGCAACCGATTTTAACCTGTTCTATGTTTTATATGGTAATCAATTTTTTATATATGAGACAATTTGAAGATATTGATGTTTGTTGGCTCCAACATTCCGGGCCGAACGACCAGAATTCGATAACTGGCGATCTTAGGGCGTTGTCGCATTCGATGAGGAAGCTATGGACCACAATCCATTCTTGAAGAGCCGCGATGGAACGCAGGGCGATGGTATTGGCCGGAGCGAACGCGTCGAGGCTCCGGGTCGGAGCGAGAATATCGTATGGCAGACCAGACCGGCGCCGCCGACAGAGTACGAGAATCGGCTCGGCGATGCCTTGGAGGCATGTTTCGAGGCCGGCATTACCGAGCTTGAGCCCCTGGTCGCACGACTCAACGATATTGGTGTACCGGCGCCCGATGGGAGCCCCTGGACCGCCGCGTCGTTCGAGGCGGAAATGAAGCGCCTCGGTGGGTAGCGCCTCACCAAGCGTCCGCATCGAATTCCGGGGCGTCACCAAACGCTTCGGCAAGCGTGGGCGCGGTGCTCCAAACGATGAAGTGATAACTGCCGTGGAGGACGTCACACTATCGGTTTGGGATGGCGAGGTGGTGTCGTTGATTGGGCCGAGCGGCTGCGGCAAGAGTACCTTGTTGAATATGGGTTCCGGTCTCTATCAGCCGACCGAAGGCAGGGTCGTGATCGACGGTACCACGGTCGACCGACCCAACTCCCATGTCGCCTTCATGCTTCAGAAGGATCTTCTACTGCCATGGCGTACCATTCGCCAGAATGTCGAGATTGGACTTGAGATCATGAAAACTCCGGCCCGGGACCGCCGCCCCCGGGCTCTCGGACTGCTCGAGAAATGCCGCCTCGACCAATTTGTAGACCACTACCCCCATCAGCTCTCCGGTGGCATGCGGCAACGGGCGGCGCTCGCGAGAACGCTCGCCGTCGATCCGTCGGTTTTGTTGCTCGACGAACCTTTCTCAGCGCTCGACGCACAGACCAAAATGGTGCTGCAACAGGACCTCGCGCGAACGGTGGCCGATGCACAAAAGACAACGATTTTCATAACCCACGATCTCGCGGAGTCGGTGGCGCTCTCAGACCGCATCCTGGCCATGAGCCGGCGCCCCGGAAAGATCATTCAAGAAATCGTCGTCGATCTGCCCGATCGCGACAACCCGATGTCGCGCCGCCAGCATAGGCGCGTCGGCGAGTTCGTCACCGAACTCATGAGTCTGCTTCACATCGAGGAACACGCTTGTGATGAGGAAATATGAGAACATTCGGGGAAATCTTCTCATTGAGAAAAACCAGGGAGATTAACGGGATGATGCGAATCTCAACGGCTCTTATTGTTGGAATCTTTGCGTTCGTCGGCTCATGGACGGACTTTGCAATGGAATCCTCAAGCGGTCATGCCCAGGAGCCGCAGAAGGTGAACTATCTTCTGCCGGCGCCACCGTTTCTGCCCGCCTTCGGCCCCTGGATGCTGGCGCAAGCACGCGGCTACTACGCCGACGAGGGTCTCGAGGTCGAGTTTCTGGCCGCCAAGGGTGGTGTCGACGTGGCGAAGCAGGTCGGTGCCGGGAATGCCGTCGTCGGAGGCGCCATTGGGGACACGCCGATTATCGTGCGTGCCAACGGCATTCCGGTGAAGTCTGTCGCACTCCTCGGCGGTCGGTCGCTGACCCAGCTCGTCGCGCGGGAAGGAAGCGGTATCACGGGTCCGGCGGCATTGAAGGATCGAATCGTAACCACGATGTCCTATCAGGACACCACCTATTATGCGCTGCTCGGCGCGCTCGCCAGCGTCGGTCTGACTAAGGACAATGTTGATATTCAAGGCGCCGGGCCGGCAGGCGTATGGAAATTGTTCATCGCCGGCGAATCGGATGCGATGTCGGCGGTGCCCGATTGGATTGGGATTGCCCAGGGCCAAGGCGTGAAAGTCAAGATCATGCCGGTCGAGGACTACTTCAAGAGCATGGCCCAGGCCATTCTGGCCTCTGACGAGACGATCCAAAACCAGCCTGAACTGATCGGCAAACTAGTTCGCGCGACATTGCATGGAATGAAGGACATCATGGACGATCCGGCCGGGGCCGCCGTGGGCTATGTGAAGGCGATGCCGCAACACGCGGGCAAGGAGAAGGCGATGGAAGCGGTTTTCCGTCTTTACAACGAATACGTTTATCCCGGTCAGGAGAAGCTGGGTGCCATGGATCCCGAACGTCTGGCATCCGTTCAGGACTTCTATTTCGACCAGGGCATCGTCCGCTCAAAGTCGGAAATCGGTGATCTGTATACGAACGAGTTTATTGAGTGAGTTGTTGGCATACGGCATCGGGGCATATATGCGATGAACGGTACGGGTACATTTGTTGGATTGCGTGAGGTGTCGGCCAGTGTGGCCGTACTGATCCTGTTCCTCGCGATCTGGGAATGGCTGATCCCGGCCACCGGCGTCCCCCCCTATATCGTGCCGCCGGCCTCCGCGTTCTTCGACGAATTCGTCCGTATGATTGCCGGCGAACGGTTGGTTTACCACAGCGCGATAACGGCACTCACCGTGGTTGTCGGATTTGTCCTAGGCTCGGTGTTGGGCGTGGTGATCGGATACGTTCTGGGCGTGTCGCCATCGACCGAAGTCGTGCTCTCACCCTATATCCTGGCACTTCAGATCGCGCCCAAAGTCGCGTTTGCCCCGCTGTTCGTGCTGTGGTTCGGATACACGATCTATCCCAAAATCCTGGTCGCTGTGTTGATTGTTTTTTTCCCCGTGATGATCAATGTCTTGTCCGCGATACGGGCGGTTGACCCGGACCTCATAAACCTTGCCCGTGCGTTCAACGCGACCCGGTGGCAGATTTTCCAAAAAATGGAGTTCCATGCCGCCATGCCGCCGTTGTTTTCGGGCCTGCGAATAGGCGCGACCCTCGCCGTCATCGGAGTCGTCGTCGGCGAATTGGTCGGCGGCAATACCGGCCTCGGTTACCTGCTTGTATTCGGCGAGGGGTCCGGCAACACCGCCATGGTTTTCGTCTCGATCATCATGTTGACGGTCATTGGTATTGCCGCCTACCTGGCCGTCATTCTTACCGAGCGGAGAGTGCTCCACTACCGCCCCAGTTCTTCTCTGCGTCAGGCCTAGCTGCGCTTGGCAGGAAGGAGGTATTCAATGACTGACGAATATCGCGAAAACTTGATCGAGGCCCGTCTCAACTCCGGATTGTTGGACTATTGGCATCCGGTTTTGCCAAGCTGGGCATTGCAGGATTCACCGGTCGGTATTACCCGGCTTTCGCAGAATATCGTTCTTTGGCGTGACAAGGATGGACGGGCTTACGCGCTCGAGGATCGCTGCCCCCACCGTGGCGCCCGATTGTCTCTTGGCTGGAATCTCGGCGATCGAATTACCTGTTGGTATCACGGTGTCGAAGTCGCCGGCGACGGTCTGGTCGTCGATGTGCCAGCGACCGACCATTGCGCGATCAAGGGTAAGCACTGCGTACGCAGCTACCCGGTCGAGGAAAAGGCTGATGCGATTTTTGTCTACTTCGGCAGCAGCGAAACTGCGAAGCCGAGCCCGCCGGAACTCCCCGAGGAATTGTGGTCGGCCGAGTTTAGCCATCGTCTCTGCGTCGCCCATTGGAAATGCAATTACCGCTATGCCATCGATAATGTGATGGACCCGATGCATGGCGCCTATCTTCATGCGGCATCCCATTCGATGGCTTGTGGGGACAGGTCGGCGGAAATGAAGGTCCGAAAGACGGATAAGGGACTGTTCTTTGAGAAAACGACGCAGCAAGGCGTCAATTTCGATTGGGTCGAGTTCGGCGAATCGGGCTGTCTATGGTTGCGCCTCGCCATACCATACCAAGAACGATTCGGTCCGGGCGGGCCATTCGGCATCGTCGGCTTTGCGACGCCGGTCGATGAGAACAACACGATGGTCTTTTTTTGGCGCAATCGAAAGGTTTCCGGGTGGCAACGATCGGTCTGGCGCTTCCTCTATCGCAACCGGTTGGAAGGTTTGCACTGGGCGGTGCTCGAACAGGATCGTGTGATCCTCGAAGATATGGCGCCCCACGCCCGCGACCGTGAGTCACTCTATCAGCACGATGTCGGTCTCGCGCGCGTTCGCCAATTTCTGAGGAAAAGGGCCGCCGCTCAGGTTGACGGTGCGGAGGCCGCTGCGGAATGACCGAAGTCACGGCCCGAGGTTGCCAAAGCGATCGATTTGTCTGGCAAACGCGTCCTGATCACCGGTGCCGCCAGAGGTCTCGGCGCGGCATTCGCCGAGGCGGCCGTCGCCGCCGGGGCCCGGGTTGCGATTGCCGATATTCTTGATGAGGTTGGTCGAGAGACGACTGCGAGGCTCGAAAAAAGCGGCGGTCGGGTCGAATTCGTCCCGCTTGACCTCGCCGATCCGGAATCGGTCGTCCGTTGCGCCGCCGGGTCTGCCGAAGCGCTGGGTGGTATCGATGGCCTAGTCAATAACGGCGCGATTGTCACCGGTATTGGCGGCAAAAAGATGGAGGACATCGACATCGAGACCTGGGACCGTGTGATGACCGTCAATATTCGCGGAACTTGGCTGATGACCCGTGCGGTGCTTCCCCATCTGAAGCAGAGCGGGAATGGCAAGGTCGTGAACATTGCGTCGGATACCGCGCTGTGGGGCGCGCCGCTGTTGATGCACTACGTCGCCAGCAAAGGGGCGGTCATCGCGATGGGTCGCGCCATGGCGCGAGAACTAGGCGAGTATGGGATTTCGGCGAACACGGTCGCCCCTGGGTTGACGCGTGGCGAGGCGACCGAATATGTGCCGCCTGAGCGCCACCAAGTCTACGAGACTGGTCGTGCGATGCCGCGCGCGCAGCACCCGGAGGATGCGGTGGGTACGGTCTTGTATCTGTTGTCGGGGGCCGCCGATTTCGTTACCGGACAGCTGATCGCCGTCAATGGCGGTTTTGTTTTCAATTGACACGAAACGGGAACCAAAGGGAATTCGACGATGGCAGACGACATCCGTGATACCGGAGAGGACTTGCCAAGCTGGCACAAGCCCGACGGCATGGCCCTAGGTGCTTGGTTCGAACAAACTCGAATTGCGCGGTTCGAAAACCGTACCTATGACTGGAACGCACTCAAGTTCCAGGCCGATTACGATCCAAAGTACCGGCGAGCTCAGATGCGTTACATCGGGCTCGGGGCTGCGGGTGCGAAATCCGACGCCGCGGTCATTCCGTCCGAACATTTCACATTCTCGACCATGGCCCTGCCGGCGGGCTGCGAGGGGCCGATGCACGTCCACGACGACGTGGAAGAAGTATTCTTCATGTTGCGCGGGAAAATCCGCCTCTTTCTCGAGCAAGACGGGGAGCAAGCCGAGACGGTTCTCAATGAACGCGATGTCGTATCGGTGCCGCCGCGGATCTATCGCGGGCTTCTCAATATCGGTCAGGAGGAAGCGCTGATGTGCGTCATGTTGGGGACGCCCCGTCCCGTATTGCCGACTTATCCGCCGAACCACCCCCTCGCCAAGTTGAAGCGGGACTGAGAATCGTGCTGGCCGGTGACCAAATATCGTCGAACTGGTCGGCGATTCTCGACCGGATCCCCGATCGTATGTGCAAGACGCCTTCGGGGTCGCTGGCCTTTCGATGCTCCGGGCGGGGCCCCGATATCGTTTTGCTCCACGGAATTGGGTCGGGTTCCGCCTCATGGGTCTATTTGCTGGATTCGCTGTCGGGTTCGTTCTCGGTCACGGCATGGGACGCGCCAGGTTATGGCGCCAGTTCGCCGATCAGCGCCGATTGGCCAACGGTCGAAGATTATGCGCGATCACTCGCCGATCTCGTCGAATGTCGTGCGATCGAAAACTGCATATTGATCGGGCACTCACTGGGTGCGCTGGTCGCCACGCGTTTTGCCGCAAAATGGCCTGCCCTCGTTCGTGCCCTAATCCTAGCCGATCCGGCGAGCGGCCATGGTCGCCTGCCGGCGGCAGAAAGCGCAAAGAGGCTCAAGGATCGTATCGATCGGTTCGAGCATCTCGGGAACGAGGCCTACGCCATTGACCGAACACCGGCCCTTTTGTCTGCAAATCCATGCGCCGCACACAGTGCCCTGGTCCGTTTCAATCTCTCGCGACTAGACTCTGGGGGCTATTTGAAGGCGGCGCGCATGCTGTCTCAGGCAGATATCTACGATGACTTGCCGCACCTCAAATCGCGCTGCCTCGTTGTCTGCGGAGAGTCCGACCGAATCACGCCGCCCGCGGACTGCCGTCGTATCGCCGACGCGATCGGCGACAAATGCGGCTTAGTCGAGATCGAAGGAGCGGGCCATGCCAGCTACATCGAGGCACCCGAGCGTTTCGACCGCATTGTTCGCGAATTCTCTGGAGTCGTTCGATGACCGCGGGGGAAAATGTGCAAAGTGGGCGCTACGTCATACCAGCGGTGGTTCGGGCGGTTGAGATCTTACGGTTGTTTTCGGCCGATCGGCGCCTTGTCACCGCGCCCGAGATGGCGCAGGAGCTCGATATCCCGCGGTCTACCGTGTTCCGACTCGCCCAGACCCTTGAGTCGCTCGGTATTCTTGAGCGCGAAAAAGGCGGGCATGCTTATCGACTCGGCATTGGCGTTCTTCGCATTGGTTTCGAGTATTTGGCGTCCCTCGATCTGACGGAAATCGCGCGCCCATTTCTCGAGAGTTTACGAGACGCAACCGGATTGTCGGCGCACCTTGTGGTACGCGATGGTGATGAAGTCGTGGTCGTCCTGAAAGCGGTAGGAATGTCCGCGTTTTCCGGAAGTCTCAATGTCGGCGCCCGGCTGCCCGCCCATGCCACCGTGCTCGGGAGGGTTCTGCTCGCCGATCTCGAACCGGAGGACCTCCGTGTCTTGTATGGGGATCGTGTCGAGAGGCTCCCGGTCTACACCAAGCAGACGCCACACACCGTAGAGGAGCTCGAGGCAGTTCTGGCTGAGGACCGGACGCGAGGCTATGCCGTTAGCGAGTCGTTCTTCGAATCCGGGATCTCCGCCGTCGCCGCGCCGGTGCGCGATGAAAGGGGAGGGGTTGTCGCGGCGATCAACCTCACCGTCCCGTCGGCCGCGAGTATTACCGACGATTTGGTCGCAAGGGTTCGCGAGACGGCGGATGAAATTTCGGGCGCCTTGAATTACCGGCCGCATGGAGATCTCGCTGTAAATTTTTGAGGCGCGTCAAGAATGCAACTTGAATTGGATGGTTTTGCCAGCGTGGTCACCGGAGGGTCTTCTGGGATCGGCCTCGAGACGGCGCGGCTCTTTCTGTCCGCCGGGGCGTCGGTCGCGATTTGCGGCCGTGATGGAGATCGTCTTGGCGCCGCGGAAGACGAACTTCGCGGTGTAGCCGACAACGATCGTATCGTCGCCGAACGATGCGATGTGCGGGATCCGGCGCAAGTGTCCGCATTCGCCGCGGCGGTCGAGGCTCGGTTCGAACGGCTGGATATTCTCGTGAACAATGCGGGCCATGGCCGCGTGTCGACCTTCGAAGATACGGACGATGATGCGTGGCGCGCCGAACTCGACCTCAAGTTCTTTTCGATCATCCATCCGACTCGCGCATTCCTACCGCTGCTCGAAAGATCGTCGAATGCGGCGATTGTGTGCGTAAGCTCGTTGCTTGCTCGCCAGCCCGAGCCGCATATGGTGGCGACTTCGGCGGCACGGGCAGGCGCTCTCAACATGGTCTACTCGATGGCCCAGGAATTCGCGCCGAAGGGAATTAGGGTCAATTCGGTTCTTGTCGGTGTTGTCGATTCGGGTCAATGGCGCCGACGATTTGCCGAGTCGGGCGGCGACCAGAGTTGGGATTCGTGGGCGGCCGACCTCGCCGCACGCCGCGGCATCCCGGCCGGACGCCTCGGCAATCCACAGGAGGTAGCGCGCGCGATCGCTTATCTCGCGTCTCCCTGGGCCTCCTATTCGACCGGGACCGCGATCGATGTTTCAGGGGGGCTGTCGCGCCATGTCTAAGGGCGTATCGGTTGGCACGGTCGTCGCGTCGTTTTTGGAGGCGTGTGACGTCAGGACTGCGTTTGGCGTCATCTCGATTCACAACATGCCGATCCTCGATGCGATCGGCTCTCGTAATCGGCTGCGATTTGTTCCGACCCGGGGAGAGGCGGGTGCCGTCAATATGGCCGATGCCTATGCCCGAGTTTCCGGCCGGCTGGGGGTCGCCATTACCAGTACCGGGACCGCGGCTGGGAACGCGGCCGGCGCGTTGGTCGAGGCGCAGACGGCCGGGACACCTCTGCTTCACATCACCGGTCAGATCGATTCGCCCCACCTCGATCGCGGGAAGGGATTCATCCATGAGGCGCGCGACCAATTGACGATGTTGAAGGCAGTTTCCAAGGCTGCGTTTCGGATTTCGAGCGCCGAGGCCGCATGTTCGACGCTTAGGCGCGCCGCGAAAATCGCGCTGACCGCACCGACCGGTCCGGTCAGCATCGAGATCCCGATTGATATCCAGGGGGCATTGGCGGTGGGTTCTGTCGATCTCGTGCCGGACCTCGTCGACATTCAGGAACCGGCGGAGGGTGCCCTGGATCGCCTTGCCGAGGAATTAGGCGGGGCCAGGCGACCTTTACTCTGGCTAGGTGGTGGAGCACGCGGCGCAGCGGCGGCGGTCGCTCGCCTCGTCGAAATCGGTTTCGGGGTCGTCACGAGCACACAGGGTAGGGGCATTCTGCCGGAGACCGATCCGATGTCGCTTGGCGCTTTCACCATGCATCGACCGGTCGAGGATTTCTATCAAACCTGCGATGCCGTGCTCGTCGTTGGATCTCATCTTCGCAGCAACGAGACGCTCAAATACGGCCTCAAACTGCCACGGCCGCTCTATCAGGTGGATGTGGAACCCGGGGCAAAGGACCGAGCCTATCCCTGCGATGCATTTCTCCAGGGCGACGCGCACCTGGTGCTATCCGGCTTGGCCGATAGGCTCGAGGGCCGCATCAACGTCGATCCAGGATTTGCCGCCGATCTCAGTGCGGCGCGTGGAGCCGCCGAGAACATGGTCGAGGCCGGATTGGGGCCGTACGTCCGCATTGCCGACGGAATCCGGGCGGCGGCCGGCCACGATACGATTTGGGTACGCGACGTCACCATTTTGAACAGTTCCTGGGGAAATCGCGCGCCGTCGTTGACCGACCCGCGCCATGGCGTCCACGCCGTCGGCGGCGGCATCGGGCAAGGTTTGCCGATGGCGATTGGCGCGTCTTTGGCCGCGGAAGGCCAGCCGACATTGGCTCTGCTTGGGGATGGCGGATTGCAACTCTGTCTTGGTGAGTTGGCGACTGCGGTCCAAGAACAGATCGATCTTGTAATCGTTGTCATGAACAGCCGCGGTTATGGAGTCATCAAGAACATTCAGGATGCCCATTTTGGCGGGCGCCACTACTACACCGATCTCTTGACGCCGGATTTCTCCCAAATCTGCCACGCAATCGGCATGAAACATGATCGCCTGGAAAGTCTGGAAAGGGTGGAGGAGTCCTTAGGCGGGGCCTTGAATTCGAAAGGGCCCCGGATGGTGGAAATCGACATGGCGGCGATTGGTGATTTCGCCCAGCCATTCGCGGGCCCAGCGGTGCGGATTGCTGAAAGAGTAGGGGTCTGAGCTTTGGCGCTGTCGATATTGATGATTGGCTATGGCGCGATCGCCGATTACGTCACCGGTTCGATCGCCAAAGATCCGAACCTTGATGTGTCATGGATCATGGCGCGCCCAGGCCGTGAGGCGGCGGCGCAAGCCTGCGCCGGTCGCGGGTCGAATGTCATAACCTCGGTCGAGCAACTCGAGGGCAATCCCGATTTGGCGATCGAATGCGCCGGACATGCCGCAGTGGCCGCACATGGACCGGCGGTTCTAGAACGCGGCATTCCGCTCGGCATCGTGTCGGTTGGCGCTCTGGCGGATTCCGCCCTAAATCGAGATCTAGAATCCGCGGCGGCGCAAGGCGGCGGAAAACTCGATCTGCTTTCCGGCGCCGTGGCCGCTATCGATGCGTTGGCGGCGGCGCGTGAAGGCGGCTTAGACCGGGTTGCCTACACCGCGCGCAAGCCACCGCTGAGCTGGCTTGGTACTCCGGCGGAGAACGCCTGCGATCTTCACGCGCTAACCGAAGAATTTGCGTTTTATCAGGGATCCGCGCGGGATGCGGCGCAACGCTATCCCAAGAATGCGAACGTGGCGGCGACAGTTGCCTTGGCAGGACTCGGCTTCGACGCGACCGATGTGAGGCTGGTCGCCGACCCCGCGATGAATGGCAATACGCACAATCTGATCGCTGAAGGCGCTTTTGGTCTGCTGGACGTTACCGTCGCGGGGCGACCGCTTCCCGATAATCCGAAATCCTCGGCGCTGACCGCAATGAGCGTCGTTCGCTATTTACGTAACAAGGTTCGGCAAGTCCGCATTTGACGCATTCCTGGATGGCCTAGATCGGGAAGTCATGAAATCGCAAAGCAAATCAATCGGTGGGTTCCATTCGAAGGGAGGTTTTCCGCGATGATCACCGGAATCGACAAGGTGGTATATGGCGTCGAGGATCTAGATAAATGCGTAAAGTTCTTCGATGACTGGGGGCTCGCCCTTGTCGAGCGCGATGCCGCTGGCGCTCGCTTCGAGACCCGCGACGGTGCCGAGGTGGTTCTGCGCCCCACCAACGACCCCGCGCTGCCGCCCGCCTTCGAACATGGGTCCACCTTGCGCCGCGTGGTGTGGGGGGTCGAGGACGGGCGCGCTCTCGACGATGTAGTCGGGCGCCTATCCGAAAATTTCAAAGTTGCCGAAGGTGAGGACGGACCGGCCTGTTCGGATATCGATGGCTTGAGTCTGAGCTTTCGTGTGTCGCGTCGGCGCGCATTTGACAACGGCGAACCCGGCATGAACATGGCCGGCAGCGTTCTTCGGATCGACCAACGGGCACCTGTATATGAGCGGGCAAATCCGCTGAATATCGGACATGTGGTCCTGTTCACGCCGGACGTCATGGCCGCGGTGCGGTTTTATCAGGATTCCTTAGGCTTCGTTCTGTCGGACTATTACCCCGAAGCGGGCTTTTTCCTGCGCTGCACCGCAGACGGCGGGCACCACAATCTCTTCCTGCTTCAGACGCCGGACCGCAAGCGGGGGCTCAATCATGTGGCGTTTACAGTGCGCGACGTCCATGAGGTGTTTGGCGGTGGCATGCACGTCAATCGGTGCGGCTGGAAGACCCAGATCGGACCGGGTCGTCATCCCGTCTCTTCGGCCTATTTCTGGTATGTGCATAATCCCGCCGGAGGATTAGCCGAGTATTATGCCGATGAGGATTACTGCACGGCAGCGTGGCGGGCCGAGGCTTGGGAACGCACGCCGGAGAATTTCGCCGAGTGGGCGATCGTCGGCGGGCTTGATGGCACGACACGAAGACAGGTCAGCGGACCGGGCGACTAGCCGCAAGAGCCTCGACGGCTTGACTGAGGCGATACTTGTTGGGCTAGATCGTCGATCGGGATTTAGCAATCGAATCTGGCGGGTTCAGCCCGCTGACTGGACAAGGAGATACGGATGCAGTTGGCGCGGGATGAACTGCTTGCGGCCTATCGTCTGATGAAGACGATCCGGGTTTTTGAAGAACGTGTGAACCTGGAAATGGCGACCGGAGACATCCCGGGCGCCGTTCATCTCTATGCCGGGCAAGAGGCATCGGCTGTCGGAATTTGCCTGCACCTCGACGACCAGGACCGCATCGCATCGACCCATCGCGGCCATGGTCATAGCATCGCAAAGGGATGCGATCCCGAAGGCATGATGGCGGAAATTTTTGGACGCGCGACGGGCACCTGCCGCGGCAAAGGCGGCTCGATGCACATTGCCGACCTCGACAAGGGCATGCTTGGCGCCAATGGGATTGTCGGCGGTGCGCCGCCGATTGCCTGTGGCGCCGCATTGGCCGCCAAATGCCGCAAGACCCACGGCGTGGCGGTTGCATTTACCGGTGACGGCGGCATCAACCAAGGGACCACGGCCGAGTCTCTAAATTTGGCGCGCGTATGGGACCTGCCGGTTATTTTTGTGGTTGAAGACAACGGTTTTGCCGAAGCGACCAGCAGTTCGTGGGCGGTCGCCGGCGACATTCTCAAAAGAGCCGAGGGTTATGGAATTCCTGCCGAGCGTGTCGACGGCCTGGATTTTTTCGCGGTCCACGAAGCCGGCCGGCGTGCGATTTCCCGTGCGCGCGATGGCGCGGGACCCACTTTGCTTCAGATTGTGTTGCCGCGTTATTACGGACACTTCAGCGGCGATGCGGATACCTATCGCACCGCCGAGGAAAAAGAGGCGATGCGCAAGGAACAGGATTGCTTGACGGTGTTCCGCGCGCGCGTGATCGATGCCGCACTGCTCGAACCCGCTCAGCTCGATGAAATCGACGCCACGGTCGACCGTCTCATCGATGAGGCGGTTCAGGCGGCTCGTGCCGCCCCGCGACCTGTGCCCGAGCAAGTGGCGACCGATGTATACGTTCGTTATATCTGACGGCGCGGTCGTTCGGTAATCTGAGGAGGCTCCCATTCCCCAAAAGTCGACACGTCAGGCCTTGAACGAAGCGTTGCGTCACGAGATGCAGCGTGACGCCAACGTCATTGTCCTTGGCGAGGACGTTGCCGGCGGGAAGGGCGCACAGGGCGAGCAGGATGCCTGGGGCGGCGCGTTCGGAGTCACCAAGGGCCTGCTCGGTGAGTTCGGATCGGAACGGGTCATGGACACCCCGATCACCGAGAGCGCCTTCGTCGGTGCGGCGGCGGGCGCCGCCATGACTGGTCTACGGCCGGTGGTCGAGATCATGTTCGTCGATTTTCTCGGCGTTTGTTTCGACCAAATCTTCAATCAGGCAGCTAAGTTCCGCTATATGTTTGGCGGCAAGGCGGTGACCCCGATGGTTATCCGGACTACCTTCGGAGCCGGCAGCGGGTCTGCCAGCCAGCACAGCCAAACCCTCTACCCGATATTCACGCACATACCGGGGCTCAAGGTGGTGGTGCCGTCCAACCCGTATGACGCAAAGGGTTTGCTCATCGAGGCAATCCGCGACGACGACCCTGTAATCTTTCTCGAGAACAAGATCATCTACGACGACTTGGGAGAGGTGCCGGACAACGCCTATATCGTACCGTTCGGCGAAGCGAACATCTTGCGAGAGGGCACAGACGTGACGATCATTGCGCTGGGCAGGATGACCAAACTGGCAGCGCAGGCGGCAGCCACGCTGGCCGATCAGGGTATCGAGTGCAGCCTCCTCGATCCGCGCACCACCTCACCGTTGGACGAGGATACGATCCTCGAGTTTGCCGAGGAAACGGGCCGGGTGGTTGTGGTCGATGAGGCCTATCCGCGATGTGGGATGGCCGCCGATATTGCGGCGCTGATTGCAGAAAAGGCATTTGATGCATTGCAGGCGCCGATCATCAAGGTCACGCCGCCGCACGCACCGGTCCCCTACGCGCCGGAGTTGGAAGCCGCGTTTCTGCCCAGTGTCGAGCGCATCGAGGACGCAGTCCGGAAGGTCTACGGGCACGGGCGATGACCACCGCGTTGCATGCAATAACCATGCCGCGCTGGGGTATGACGATGACCGAAGGTCAGATCGTGACATGGCTGATCGAGGAAGGTGGTACAGTATCGGCCGGCGATGAGGTCGTCGAAATCGAGACCACCAAGATCACGAACGTGGTTGAAACTTCGGAGGCGGGAGTGTTGCGACGCGTGATCGTCGGGGCCGGACAGACGGCGCCGGTCGGCGCGCTGATTGCGGTCGTCGCCCCGGCGGACGTCGACGACGACGCGATCGACCAGTTCGTCGCCTCCTATCAGACGCGCGCGGCCGAATCTGAGGCGATGGCGGAATCCGCCCGGGCCCCACATGTGGTCGAGGCGGGAAACAGCCGCATCAACGTTTTGACTATGGGCGAAAACGATAACACGCCGATGGTTCTGGTCCACGGCTTTGGTGGTGATTTGTCGAGTTGGATGTTCAATCAGGAAGCCCTTGCCGGTGACCGACCCGTCCATGCGCTCGATCTGCCCGCCCATGGCGGATCGGAATTCAGAGGCGAATCGACACTGGCCGCGCTCGTCGCCGCGGTGACCGCAGCGATGAATGCGTTGGAGGTCGCTAGCGCCCATTTGGTCGGGCACTCCCTCGGCGGTGCCGTCGGGTTGTCCTTGGCGCTCGATTCACCGTCCCGAGTTGCGTCGCTGAGCTTGATCTCGCCCGCCGCGTTGGGGCCCGATATCAATAGAGATTATATTGAGGGGTTCATTGCCGCGGAGCGACGTCCGCAGATGAAGGAAGTCCTAAGTCTGTTGTTCGCCGATCCGGGTGCGGTGCGGCGCGATATGGTGCAGGACGTGCTTCGCTTTAAGCGTATGGATGGGGTTCCCGCGGCATTGCGAGCCATCGCCGACGACAATTTTCCAGACGGCCGCCAGAGCCACGTCTTGCGCGGTCGCATCGGCGATATCGAATGCCCGGTACAATTGATTTGGGGCCGCCGTGACGGAATCATACCCGCATCCCAGGCAGATGGTTTGCCTGCCCAAATCAGGGTCCACATGATCGACGATGCCGGGCATATGGCGCATATGGAGCAGGCAGCCATGGTCAACAGGATCATCGCGGAGTTCACGACATGAGAGGTCAGTCGCGATGACCACGAACTATTGCGGATTACCGGGTTTGCAGGGCGGCGACCATGTCGGTCTTACCGTGCCGGATCTCGAGCAGGCAGTCGAATTTTTCGCGCAGGTGATCGGGTGTATTTATGTCTTCGATGGCGGGAGATTTGGCGAAGATCCCGAGTTCATGTCGTCGCGTCTCAACGTCCATCCGAACTCGTCGCTGCGCTATTGTTTCATGCGCTGCCGAAATGGGTTGAATCTCGAATTGTTCGAATACGAGGCTCCGGATCAAAACGCGGCTCCACCGCGAAACAGCGATATCGGCGGCCATCACCTCGCGTTCTACGTCGACGACATCGACGCCGCCGTCGATCATCTGCTATCCCATGGCGTAAAGGTGCTCGGCGATCCCATTCATATCAAAGAGGGCCCGGCGGCCGGTGGGGCCTGGGTCTATTTCATGAGCCCTTGGGGATTGCAGCTCGAACTCGTCAGCTACCCAAACGGCAAAGCCTACGAGGAAACCGCGGACCTACTACTGTGGCACCCTAAATACCCGACACGCTGATTGGGACACCAAGTGCCCGAAAAATGATTCGGGATTCGGGCTAACCGATCTGCCACCCGCCATCGACAACAATCGCCTGACCGGTAACGTAGCGGCTGAGATCGGACGCGAGATAGACGTAGGTGCCGGCGAGGTGATCCAAGGGGCCGAGATGGCCGAGCGGAATACGGCCTTCCAACGCGCCGCGCACTTCTTCCTCGGTGGTTCCCCTCAATTGCGCGCGGTCGCGGAACAGCTGCCTGATCATATCGGTGTCCATCTGGCCGGGGCAGACCGAATTGACCAGGATATCGTGTGGAGCCAACTCTGCCGCGAGGCTCTGTGCCAGTCCGATCATGCCGAATTTCGACGCCGAATAGGCCGCATTCTCGACCCCGCCGCGAAGACCGAAAAGGGACGACGTCAGGATAATCCGTCCGCCTTCGTCCTGTTCAATCATCTGTTTCGCCACCACCTTCGTCGTGATGAAGGCGCCTGTGAGATTAACGTCGACGACCCTGCGCCAGTCGTCGGTGTCAAACTGGACGGCATGCTTCAGCATTAGGATCCCCGCATTGGCGACGACGCAATCGATCCGCCCGAAACGCTTCATCGCGGATTCGACTGCGCGTTCGGTCGATGCCTCATCGGTAACGTCGAGCGAGACGGCCATGGCTTGGTCATCGCCAAGTGAGGACGCCGACTGCCGCGCTTCGTCGGTGGCGATATCGGCAATTACCACCGAGGCGCCATGGTCGGTAAAGGCGCGAGCGACGGCCAATCCTATCCCCCTTGCGGCGCCGGTTATAAAACCGACCTTTCCTTTCAGCAGGGCGCCAGGCGCGTCCTCGGTCATCGCGATCTCCCATTCCGATGGTCAGCCACTATTGGCTGCCGCTATCGCGTGGTCAAGCCGAGGCGATGACGCCCAAGGCGCGTGCAGCGATTATTGCTGGATCGACGGTGAGTAGGCTAGGTTTTCAAATCCAAGCGACCGGTGCATAGGATTGGAGCGAGCGGCCATGACAGCGTGGTTCGAAGGGTCTTCGTTCGTTGAGGGGCGAGCGCGCATCGATCGGTTTGTCGACGAGTCGGCCGATGACCTCGTTGCCCTATGCCACCGGTTGGTTGCTGCCCGTAGCCCCAACCCACCGGGGGACACCACCGGCCCGGCATCGGTTATCGGCGACTTTCTCTCGGCCCATGACATGACATCGGAGATTGTGGCTAGGGTCGATTCCAAACCGAATTTGGTTTCCACCTGCCACAGCGGCGAAGATGGTAACCATCTCGTATTCAATGGTCACCTCGACACGCTGCAGCCTGGCGATGAGGCCGCCTGGCAGGTCCCGGTTTACGAGCTCTCGTGTCGGGACGGCAGGCTGTATGGCTTGGGTATCGGTAACATGAAGGCTGCCGTCGCCGCGCTGTCATCGGCGTTCGTCTTCTTGTCCCAAAATCGCGATCTCTGGCATGGCCAGCTGTCCATGACGGCGGTTGCGGACGAAACCGTCTTTGGTCCCGATGGGGCTGGTTACCTGCTCGAAATGCGGCCGGACCTGTATAGCGATGCGCTAATTTGCGGCGAGGGTCCGGGACAGATGAACCTGGCGATCGCGGAGAAAGGCGTATGCTGGATCGAAGTCAAAGCCAAAGCAGAGCCGGGGCAGGGGATGCTGTCCCACCGCGGCACCTCCGCGATCGCCCGGCTCGCGGAGGCCATCACGGAAGTCGACGCTTTGAACGACGAGACCGCGACGCCGCCAGAGGGGCTCGAATGCCTCGTCGATCACGCCGGCGAACACGGTCTGCGATTATCGGCGAATGTCGGCACCATCGGCGGTGGGCATTTTGTAAGTCAGGTCGCAAGTCGGGCCGTTTGCGAAATCGATTTTCGTATTCCTCCAGGCATGACGGTGGCTGATGTTGAGGCGCACGTGGCGGCCATCGCGAAGCGACACTCGGACGTGAGTTGGCGGCGGATCAAGGCGTGGGATCCGAATTGGACCGCACCGGCCAGCCCGATCGCCGCGTCCGTCGCGAAAGCTTCGGAGGCCGTTCGTAGTCGGCCGTCGAATCCGGTTGTGCGGTTGCCGGCAAGCGATGCAAGCCGCTGGCGCGCCCGCGGCGTCCCCGCCGTTTGCTATGGGCCCCAGCCGACATTGGCGTCGGGTGTGAACGACTATGTGGAGGTCCAGGATCTCTTGGATTGCGTGAAGGTGTACGCCTTGGCCGCGCTTGCGTTTTTTGATACTCACGCATGATGGTGAAGGGGCCTTCATACATGCGCGAGCATGAATGGACGGACGCCGAGCGCGAGACCTACCGCCGTGACGGATTCGTGACCGTTGAAGACCTCATGGATGCCGATTTCAGCCGGCACCTTGCCGAACGGTTCGAATATCTCTTCGCCGGGAACTTCGAGACCGGAATCGAGCCCGAAATGTGCCCGGTCTTCATTGACGGAAACACCACCCCTAGCTCGGGGCTGATCATGGTCAATCCCTGGCGCTGCGATCACACGGTCGCCAACGTTACTCTCGATGCGGGACTTGCGCGAATGATCGCCGATCTCAACGAGTGGCCGGGGACACGCCTGTTGCAGGACAATCTTCATTGGAAGCCGCCGGGTGCGCCGGGCGGCCATTTTCATCGGGATTTCAGTTATCACCGCTGGGCGGTTCCGAATCGTCTCGCCTCGGCGTGGGTGGCACTTGGCGATACGACGGCTGAAGGGGGCACGCTCTGCCTCGCCCGTGGCAGTCACAAATGGCCGGTCGTCAGCAGCACGGAATATGAAAACAAGATCGCCGCGCGCGGCCTCGAAGGCTTCCTAAATCCGGACGGATACAGAGCGGATGTCGAACGCGCTGGCGCCGCGGCGGACCAGGTGCCGGACTTTGCCCATATCGAGGTGCCGGTCGGGGGCGGTGTCTTCTTCAACGATCATATCTGGCACGGGGCCGATCCCAACGACAGTCGTCGCCACCGCAAGGCGATCAGCGTCCATGGTCTCCGACCCGAGACCGTGTTCCATCCCACGATCACGGACCATATCCAATGCCGCTACCGAAAATTCGGCGATCCCAACCTCGATGAGGCGTTTTTCCCCATTCTGTGGCGCCAGGATGGCTATCGGACAGAATGGCTTAACGACTACATGAGCCAGGGCTCGGCGGCGTCCCTGTCCTTGATCGCTTAGCCATGGCGCGGAGCGAGTTTCGCTCCGACCGACCGCGCCCGATCGTACGCGGTCGGCGCGGCGCGATATCGACGGCCCATCCGTTGGCGACCACCGCCGCCCAAGAAATCCTTGGGTTCGAGGGCAATGCGATTGACGCGACCGTCGCCGCTCAGGCGGTCCTGTCTGTTGTCACGCCGGAAGCTTGCGGCTTGGGTGGCGACGGCTTGTTCCTGATCCGCGATCCAGAGGGGGATAGTTACGGCCGTGAACGGCGCGGGTGCTGCCGCTGCGTCCAAACAGGCGACGGCCGTTCGAGCCGACGGCAGCAGCGTCACGGTTCCGGGTGTCGTCGCCGCATGGGCATTGCTGAACGAGCGGTGGGGGAATTTGTCCCTTGGTGCCGTGCTCGCCCCGGCCATAGAGCTGGCGCGCGGTGGCTTTCAGTTGGGGAACAACGTTGCCAAATCGGTGGCTGCCCAGCGTGAGCGCTTGATCTCCGGCGGGGCCGAAAAATGGTCGATGGTGACAACGGATTTGGGCCAAACCATCGTGCAACCCGTCCTCGCCGATCTGCTAAATCGCATCGGAGACAACGGAACTTCCGCCTTCTATGAGGGCGCTATCGCGGCGGCAATTTCACACCGTTGCCGAGAGGCCGGGGGTTTTCTTACGGACGAGGATTTCGCCCGCCACGAAAGTGTGGTGACCGCATCCATCGGTGTCGATTGGCGAGGCGGTCGCGTCTTGGTGCAGCCGCCGATGTCGACGGGGGTGCTCTTGGCGATGATGCTGCAGGGGTTCGAAACTCAAGCCGAGATACCCCAGTCCCTCCTGGACCACGCCTGCATTGAGTTGACGGAGGCGGCGTTCGAATTTCGCGATCGCGTCGGTGATGGCACAGGGCTTCTTGGCAAAAAGCTTGACATAAATCTAGACCGCGCATCGCGACGCGGCGGACCACGATCATACCTTCATACTGCCGGCGTAGCGGTTGCGGATGCCGACGGGCTCGTGGTCTCTTCTTTGGCCAGCGTTTTCGACGACTTCGGATCGGCGATTTACGTCCCCGAAGGGGGTTTCGTCCTCAACAACAGAGCTGAGGGCTTTACGAACCCGCCGAATGATCCGGCGCCAGGCAAGCGGCCGGTTCATACCCTCGCGCCGGCCCTTGTCGAGAGTGACCATGGTGTCATGGCATTGGCGACACCGGGCGCGGACGGTCAGGTCCAGACCCTGCTCCAGATTCTGGTCGGTCTTGCGCGCGAAGGGCTCGAGTTGGATGCGGTCATCGATCGACCAAGGTGGCGGAGCGAACAGGGCAGGCTGCTGATCGACCGGTCCCACGAGCAGGCCGAAACATTGCGGGAACTTGGTCACGATCTTGTCTTGTTGGACGATGGAGACAAGAGATTTGGCGGCGTTGTCTGCGCGGGGCGCTCGGATACGGGGCCTTTCGCCGTTTCCGATTGGCGTCGTCAGGTGTGCTCCGGCGTTATTTGACGATCGCAAACCTGTCGGTGCACGATCAGGTGACGAGATGGCGGGAAGGAAAGCGGAATGACACCCAATGCCGACTATTATATCGCGATCGACCGATCGAAGCGCCTCGCTGAAGATCCCGGGACCGGCCACAACCGTTGGCATCCAGCTATTCCGCCAATCTTGACCGTCGATGAAGGTGAAGTCGTCGCCCTGGAAGCTCGAGACGCTTTCGACGGCCAAATCAAGCCCGGCATGCATGCCCGCGATGCTGCCGGTTTCAATGTCAATCGTATCCACCCGATGACCGGCCCGGTGTGGGTCAACGGCGCTGAACCCGGTGATATTCTCGAGGTCCATGTTACGGCGGTCGAGCCGGGGTCGAGCGGATTTACGATCCAGGGGCCGAAATTCGGCTTCTTGCGCGATATCTATTCCGATGACTTTGTCGTGCATTGGAAGATCAATGACGGCGTCGCCACTTCCGAAGATCTTCCCGGCATCCGAATCCCCGGGGCGCCCTTCATGGGGGTGATGGGGGTCGCACCATCCCATGACCTTATGAATATCATTCACCGCCGTGAAGCTGAGCTAAAGCGCTGCGGCGGATCGGTTTCGTTGCCCAATGCGGACGCCGCCGTGCCGGGCGCCGGCGATATCGCGCGTGATGGTTTGATCTCGATGCCGCCACGAGAATTCGCCGGTAACATGGACATCAAACAGCTGTCTGCCGGCGCTAGGGTAAGAATTCCGGTCTACGTTCCGGGCGCGCTTTTTTCCACCGGCGACGGACATTTTGCACAAGGAGACAATGAATGTTGCACCGCGGTGGAGATGGCGGCGACACTTTTCTGCTCATTCCGGGTCATTAAGGGCGAGGCCCGACGGCGCGGTATCGACCATGTTGAATTCACGCGCGAGGACTACCACACCACCGCGGAGCTGGCGGCACCGCGCCGCTTCTATGCAACGACGGGATTGCCGATTTCACGCGACGGCGAGAACCGGTCCGAAGATCTTAATCTCTCGGCCCGAAACGCGCTGATCCACATGATCGACTATCTCATCGATGCCTATGGCATGACCCGCCAGCAGGCGCTTGTAATATGCAGCGTGGCCGTCGATCTGCGCATCAGCCAAGCGGTGAACATGCCGAACTATTTGGTTTCGGCTTTTTTGCCGACCGACATTTTTTCCGATCGATGAGTGCGTATTTCGCGCCAAGCGTCGCCTCGGGTGTGAAGGAACCTGCGAATGAAGAAATTGGACGGGAAGGTCGCTGTCATAACGGGGGGCGCGTCGGGAATTGGCCGCGCCATAGCACTTGGATATGCCGACGAAGGCGCCCGCATCTGCATCTTGGATCGCGACATCGAAGGTGCGAACAAGGTGTGCGATGAGATCGCCGAACGGGACGGAAGCGCGCGCGGTTTCGGTGTCGAACTCGGCTCGGTCGAAGAGATCGACAAGGCTTTCGAGCGCATCGTGGCGCACGAAGACGGCATCGATATCTTGGTCAATAGCGCCGGAATATTTCTTCTGGCGCCGATCGAGGAGACCGACGAGGCGCTTTGGGACGCCCAGGTTGACGTCAACCTGAAGGCGACATTCTTCTGCACTCGAGCCGTGGTTCCGACGATGAAGCAAAAGGGCAGCGGCCGCATCATCAACATCAGTTCGGTGGCGGGATTGCTCGCTTTTCCAAACTCCGCCGCATACTGCGCATCGAAGGGCGGTGTGGTTAACCTCACCCGTGCCCTGGCCTGTGAGCTCGCCTCGTTTGGGATCAATGTCAACGGGATCGCGCCCGGCAATGTGCGTTCACCAATGAATGCCCATCTTCGTGCCGGTCAAGCCGGCGAGGCCTGGACGGCACGCATGGCGTCGCTGACGCCGACCGGGGTCGGGTTCTATGAACCCGAAGACATTGTCGGCACGGCCGTGTTTCTTGCCACCGCCGATTCGGAACCCTTGCATGGCACGACAGTCACCGTCGACGGCGGCTTCCACGCTTGGTGATATGCCGGTCTGAAACCTCAGGGTCAGCTAAGCGATCGACGCCGCGGAGCGGGAAGCGAATTCCGATTGGATGTCGTCGAGTGTCAGCGTAACCCGATCGAACAGCGCGTCGATTTCCTCACGTGTGATTACGAACGGCGGAGCGAAGATAACCGCCTGGGCGAGCGGCCGGATAATGAGGCCGTGCTCGAGCGCACGCCGCGCGATCCGCTCGGTGATGTCGAGTTCGGCCGGGAAAGGTGTCTTTCGGATCTTGTCCGCGACGATTTCAAGCGCACCCATCAGGCCAATGCCACGGGCTTCGCCGATCATTGGGTGGTCGGACAACGCGCGAAGGCGTGATTGGAAATGCGGCGCGACTTTGACGACGTTGTCGAAAAGCCCGCCCTCTGTGATCAGCTCGACAGCCTTGAGCGCGATGGCGCATCCGACCGGATGCGCTCCGGTGGTGAAGCCGTGGGGAAACTCCTCGACCTCCGTCGCCGCCTCTATGAGCCCGGCCTCTATTTCCTGCGATATGATCACCGCCGAGAGCGGGAAATAACCGGCCGTCAGGCATTTCGAGGTGACGATGATGTCGGGCTTGATGCCATAGGTGGTGCTTCCCCAGAGCTGTCCGGTACGGCCCAAACCGCAGACGACCTCATCGGCGATCAACGGTATATCGTACTTTCGAAGTACCGACTGGATCGCCGCGAAGTAACCGGCAGGTGGCGGGATGACGCCGCCGGCACCCATAACCGGCTCGGCGATGAATCCGGCGATCGTCGACGGGTCCTCGATCTGAACAAGCCGCTCGAGATTGCCGGCCAGGCGACGGGAGTAATCTTCTTCGGATTCGCCGGCCTCGGCGTCACGCCAGTGATGGGGGCAGTCAGTGAACAGGATATCCGCGATCGGCAACCCGAATACCCTGTTGTAGTCCTTTCCGGTCAGGCTCGCAGTTAGCGTCGTTACGCCGTGATAGGCGAGTTCGCGAGAGATGATCTTGCGGCGCTCCGGTCTACCCCGACCATGATTGATCATCCAAAGAATCTTGACCGCGGTATCGTTTGCCTCGGATCCGGAATTCGCGAAGAAGACCTTGCTCATTGGAACCGGAGCGATTTCAAGCAATCTTTCGGCCAGCGCGACCGCCGGTTCGGAATTGCGACCGAAGAAGGCATGATAGGCGCCCAAGCGGCGCAACTGATCGCAGCCGGCTTCGATCAGGTCCTTGTTGTCAAAGCCGGCAACGATATTCCACAGGCCCGAATTGCCTTCCAGAAATCGACGCCCGTGGATGTCCTCGACATAAATGCCTTCGCCTCGACTGATGATGTGTGGACCATCCTCCTCGAGAGTGCCGAGATGGGAGAATCCATGCAGGAAGCTCTTCATATCTCGAGCTTCCACCGAATTCGGAACGTGAGCCGTCATGGCATCCCTGTTGTGTCCTGGCAGCGCCTTCGATCCTCGGTTGCTCCGGCCTAAGCGTGATCGGTCAATCGGCCGATCACATCATCGGTCGACATGACATCACCATAGGCCGCAATGAATACCGAATAAGTTTCAATGTCCTCTTCGTTCGAACGGCCGCCGATAGCATCGGAAACCATGATCGTCTTGAAATCGCGCGTTGCGGCCTCGCGGGCCGTATCCTCGCAGCATACGTTGGTCACGGTGCCGACGACGAGAACGGTGTCGGCACCGAGATCGCGAAGTGTCTGTTCGAGGACGCCGCCGCTGCCGGTAAATCCGCCGAACCTATTCTTGCTGATAATAGGGTCCGCGGCCAAAACGTCGAGGTCCGGCCAAATCGCATGGCCATCCGACCCTTCACTGAGTTCACGGCGGAAATGCTCCCCGGTCTCCGGACCAGCGACATTATCGAAAAAGTTCGACCACCGGTCTTTCGGATCGGGGCCATAGGTCGAAATAACCCAGACCACGTGGCTACCGCGTGCCCGTAACTCGGCCGCCAGCCGATTCACGTTGGGGACGACCGCGCGGGCCGCGGCGATTTCCGCAGCGCTACCCTCGCGCATGAAGTGGATTTGCAGGTCGACCGCGAGAAGTACGGTTTTGCGCGGGTCGACTGCTTCGTATGCGTGCAGCCTTCCGCGGCGGCGCATCACACGTTCGACGACATCCCTGGGGTAACGACTTGCTTCCATCGAGCTTTTCCGAATTGCCGGACCCATGCTATCGCTAATCCGGTAGTGGACGAAACATGAAAAGCGGCAGGGGAAGCCATGATCCGTACTGGCGACGAGTACCTCGAAAGTCTGCGCGACGGCCGGGTCGTATATATCGGCGGTGAGGCGGTCAGAGACGTAACTACCCACCCGGCGTTCCGGAATGCCGCCAAATCCTATGCCCGCATCTTCGATGCGCGGTTCGATGACACATATCGCGACATACTGAGCTTCGAAGAGGGCGGCGAGCGTTTTCCCATGTACTATCTGCGGCCCCGAAGCCGCGCCGATCTCGAACGCCGCACGCGGTCCTGCGAAGTCATCGCCGATTTGACCTACGGTATGATGGGCCGTTCACCCGATTTTATCGGAGGTTACGTTTCGGGGGCGGCCATGCAGCCCGAGGTCTTCGATCGGGGCGCCCACAAGTTTTCACAAAACGTTGTCGCCTACTATGACCGGTGTCTACGCGAGGACCTGTTCCTGTCCCATGCGGTGACTCCGCCGCAGGGCAGCAAGGACGAGAGTTTCGCCGGCCGAAAGGCGCAACGCGTACCGAGCTTGTCGGTCACCCGAGAAACCGATTCCGGCGCCGTGGTAAGCGGCTTGAAAATGCTGGCGACCAGCGCGGTGTTTAGCGACCACGTCTGGATCGGCAACATCCAGCCGCTCGCCCAAGGCCACGAAAAGGAATCGATCACCTGCGTCATGCCGATCAACACGCCGGGGCTGAGCCTTTGGTCGCGGAAGCCCTATGAACGGTACGCCGTCAGCGAATTCGACAATCCGGTCAGCTATCGCTTCGACGAAAGCGATTGTATCGTCGTTTGCGAGGATGTCGCCATTCCCTGGGAAAACGTCTTCACCCATGACGACATCGGGTTGTCGCGACAGATCTACTTCGACACACCAGCGCATACGCTATCGAACCACCAGGCGTGCGTCCGTTTCCGCGCCAAGCTTCGGCTTCTCGTCGGCCTTGCGCGCCGAATCACGGAATCGTCGGGGATCATCAAGGTTCCGGCGGTTGCGGACGAGATCGGCCATCTCGCCGCCCTCTACGGCATGATATCAGGGCTCATTCAAGGTCAAATCCAGGACCACGAAGACCTCGGCAATGGTTACGTCAATTACAACCGGCACATGATGTATGCGACGATCTATTGGTGCACGCAGAACTACGACCAGATCTGCATGAAAGTCAGAGAACTCTCCGGCGGCAGCGTACTCCAGATGCCGGCGGATATTTCGGTGATGGAAAATCCGGAGACACGGCGGCTCTTCGAGGAATACTGGCAAACATCCGAGCACTCCGCGCTCGATCGGTACAAACTCTACAAGCTGGCGTGGGACCTCGTCGGCAGCGATTTCGGCGGGCGTCACCTCCAGTACGAGCGATTCTACATGGGCCCAGCATTCGTGGTTCGCGGCCACAACAACCGGGAATGCGCCTGGCAAGAAGTACTCGACTACGTTGACGAGCTGCTCGGCAGTTACGAGCCGGGTCCCGTCCTTGACCGTGGACTCGCGAACTAAAAAACGAAGACTGGCCGAAGGCGCCAACCGATCAGATTTGCGCCGATCTTTCGCACTGCTCAGAGGTGCTCTTTAAGAAACGCGACGGTGCGATCCCAAGACGCAGCCGCTGATTCCGGATGATGGGCGTCGTCCTGCTCATTGGCAAACGCGTGCTCGGCATCGTAGCGGTGCAGCTCGACCGGATTGGATGAGCCGCCAAGGACTTTTTCCAAATCGTTGACCAGTTCCGGCGTGCACCACCAATCGGTATTGGCGAAGTGACCTTGAAACGGAACGGCGATCGCCGCCGGGTCGGCTTGCTCCTTGGGTGGAATGCCGTAATACGAGACGCCGGCGCTCACCTCGGGCAATTTCACACAGGCGATGATCGTCAGAGCACCGCCCATGCAGTAACCGACGACTCCAACCTTGTCGACCGACTCCTTCAATTTTTGACAGGCGCCGCGTACTTCAACCTCCGTCGCGCCGACCCAGTCGAGACCTTCCATCATGTGGTTGGCCTCATCCGGCACCTGGGTCACGCGGCCGTGGTATAGGTCCGGCGCCAATGCGGTGAAACCGGCCTCCGCGAAACGGTCCGCGACGCCCTTGATCTGCACGTTGAGGCCCCACCATTCCTGCAAGACAACAATGCCGGAGCGCGCATTTGGTGCGGCGGCAAGGTAGCCTTCGGCGGTACTCCCGTCCGGGCATGAGAACGTAATCATTTCGCCCATGGTTTCGTGGCCTCCCAACCTATTTGTGAACGCGGTCCGCTAGATTAACCATTTTACTACGAGGCATCATAGTCCCCGATTTGCTCAGGCTAGATCAAGAAAAACCGGCAGTGTTTGGCGCTTGCCGGACCCATAACGTGAGTCTTGGCGCGATCAAGTCCATTGAATAGGATTAAATGATGTGAAATCCTAAGAAATTGACTAGGCGTTCAAACTAATGCGGATTTGGTGCCTGCGATGCGAATGTCGGCAGATGTAGGTGGGACATTCACCGACTTGGTGGTTGAGAGTGGCGACGGTCGATTTCGCCTCTTCAAGTCGCCGACGACGCCTAATGATCCGGTTCAGGGCGTGCTCGATGTCCTTGAAGTCGCCGCCGCCGACATCGGCGAAACGCGAAGCGAGTTGTTGGGCGGGTGCGAGCTGTTCATGCATGCGACGACTCGGGCCACCAACGCGATGTTGACGGGGAAAGTGGCGCGTACGGCGTTCCTAACTACCGAGGGACACCCCGATATACTGCTCCTTCGCGAAGGTGGCAGAATCGATCCATTCGACAATACCGTGCCTTTCCCGGGACCGCTGGTGCCCCGGCACCTAACGTTTGAAGTCCCCGAGCGCATGCGTGCCGACGGCGTCGTTCACAAGCCCCTCGACGAGGTCGAAACACGGAAAGTCATCGACCGAGTTCGGGACGAGGGGGTCGAAGCCGTCGCCGTTTGCCTGTTGTGGTCGATTGTCAATCCTTCGCACGAGGAACGGGTCGGGGAACTGTTATCCGAGCATCTTCCATCGATTCCAGTAACATTGTCGCATCGCTTGAATCCGTCTATGCGCGAATACCGGCGCGCCTCGAGTGCCTGTATCGACGCGTCTCTCAAGCCAGTCATGTCGGAATATCTGGAGTCGCTCGAGAGTCGCCTGCGTGCCAACGGATTTGGCGGTCGGCTGCTGACGGTAACCTCTCAGGGTAGCGTCGTCGACGCGGCCGATCTCGCGGCCGCACCGGTTCACTCGTTGAATTCCGGTCCGTCTATGGCGCCGGTGGCCGGACAATACTTTGCCCGTGCGGAGATCGCTGCCGAAAACGCGATCGTCGCTGACACCGGGGGCACCAGCTACGATGTCAGTTTGGTGCGAAAAGGGCGCATTCCGTGGACACGGGAAACTTGGATCGGACAGCGAATCCGTGGCCACATCACAGGTTTCCCATCGGTTGACGTGCGCAGCATTGGCGCCGGTGGCGGCTCGATCGCGTGGGTTGACGCGGGTGGAATGCTTCATGTCGGCCCACAGAGCGCGGGTTCCGTGCCTGGCCCGGTCTGCTACGGCCAAGGCGGCACGGAGCCGACGGTGACCGACGCCGCCCTCGTGCTTGGATACATCGACCCCGAATTATTCCTTGGCGGCGCCATTCGCCTCGATGTCGAGCGTGCGCACGCTGCGATGAAGGAAAAAATCGGCGACCTCTTGGGCCTCGAGACGAGCGAGGCGGCAGCGGCGATACTCAATGTCGTCAGCGAGAACATGGTTCAGGCCATCGAGGATATAACGATCAATCAGGGGATCGATCCACGTAACGCGACTCTAATCGGTGGCGGTGGCGCTGCCGGGCTCAATTCAGTTCAAATCGCGCGGCGTCTCGGATGCAAACAAATAATATTCCCGGCGGCCGGTGCAACTCTGAGTGCGGCTGGTGCCCTGATGTCGGACCTGAGCACCGAGTTCAGCCGAACCACATTCACCACCAGCGATGCCTTCGATTTTGCCGGAGTGAATACGACCCTTGCCGATCTTGAGGAAAAATGTCGGGCATTTCTCGATGGCCGAGGCACGGGTACACTTGAACAAACAATCGGCTTTTCGGTCGAGGGCCGCTATCCACATCAGGTGTGGGAAATCGAGGTGCCGCTCGCCAAAGGAAGTTTCGACGGTCCCGCCGATGTCGATCGATTGGTCGCCGATTTTCACGATCTCCATGAGGAAATGTTTGCGGTCGCCGACCGCAAATCGCATGTCGAAGCGGTGACCTGGCGGGCCAAGGCGCGGGCTGCGCTGCCTCGTGCAAACGGTGCTACAGTTTTGGAACGCGAAGTCGAAGGCAAGGATCGCTGGTCCCGGATGGCCTATTTTTCCGACGTTGGGAGTGTCGATACATCCGTATTGAGATTGCAGGCCATGGTGCCGGGCGAACGTCTCGACGGACCGGCAATCGTCGAGTCGGATTTCACGACGGTGGTCATAGATCCAAGCACGTCCGCCTTGCGGTCCGCGGACGGGAACCTGGCGATCAGTTTGGATGGCTAAGTCGAGCCATATAGCTCACGACTGACGACGCGATCGTAAACGAGGCAGGCGCGATGGCAGAGCGAAGTTATGATGGGGTGAGGCTCGCAGTTCTCTCGAAGAGATTCGAAAGCGTTGCCTCAAAAATGGCGAACACGCTCCTGCGAACGGGGCGCTCCGGCGTGCTGAATATGGCGCGCGATTTTTCGTGCTGCGTTGTGACGGCGAAATGCGAACTCATAGGCGCTGCGGAATGCTACCCGATACATGTCTTGCGCGGTCCGGATATCATGACGAAGGCGATGAAGGAGTTCCATCCAGACCTCAAACGCGGCGACGCCTACCTTCACAACTCTCCATATCACGGCAACTCGCATGCTGCGGATCACGTCCTCCTGGTTCCGGTGATCGACGACGACGGCGTACATCGGTTCACGGTGTTCGCCAAGGCGCATCAAGCGGATTGCGGAAATTCGCTGGCGACGACCTACATGGGTGCCGCTCGCGACGTTTATGAGGAGGGCGCACTGATTTTCCCGGCGGTCAAGATACAGTCCGACTACCAGGATATCGATGACATCATCCGCATGTGTCAAATGCGTATCCGCGTTCCAGGGCAATGGTACGGCGATTATCTTGCGATGCTGGGCGCGGCCCGTATCGGGGAGCGCGCCATGCTCGAAATGGGCCGCGACGTGGGTTGGGATACCCTGGCCGCGTATACCGAGGAAATGTTCGACTATTCGGAAGATCTCATGATCCAGGCCGTCCGTGAGATGCCGAGCGGTAAGGCGAACGCCACCGCAACCCATGATCCCGTGCCGGGAACCCCACCCGACGGTATCACCGTCAAGGCGGAGGTCGAAGTCGACAGTGCGGCGGCCAGGATCACAGTCGATCTTACCGACAATCCGCAGGCCTATCCCTGCGGTCTCAACCTTTCTCAGGCCTGCGCGCTGTCGGCGTGCATGGTTGGAGTGTTCAATTCGGTTGGGCACAAAGTGCTGCCGAATGCCGGCAGTTACCGGCGTATTGACGTCAGACTGGGAGAGGGCACCGTTTGCGGTATTCCGCGCCACCCGACAAGCACATCCGTCGCGACAACAAATCTCGGCGATCGGGTGACTTGTGCGGTGCAACGAGCGCTCGCAGAAATCGGTGACGGTATCGGTATGGCCGATTGCGGCGCCGCGATTCCGGCGACCGGAGCGGTCATATCCGGTTTGGATCCTCGCCACGGCAACCAGCCATTCTGCAATGAGGTGATCCTCCTTGGCGGGAGCGGTCCCGGGACGCCGTACACCGATGGATGGCTAACAATGCTGACGATGGGGAATGCCGGAATGCCTCTGGTCGACAGCATAGAAGTAGACGAGATTCACCACCCGATGCTGATCCATGAGCGCCGCCTGATCCCGGACAGTGAAGGCGCTGGTCGATTCCGCGGCGGCCCCGGTTTCCGGGTGGAATATGGCCCGGTGAATTGCGACATGGAACTCGGCTACGTCTGTGACGGCAGTCTTAATCCGGCGCAGGGCGCCCGCGGCGGGCTCGGTGGCTGCCCAGCCCGGCACTATAGGCGGACGGTAGATGGCGAATTGATCGAGGTTCCGGACTCGAGCGCACAGTACGTGCTCGAAAGCGGAGAGTCGGTTATCGCCTATACACCGGGCGGCGGCGGATACGGCATGCCGGTGGAGCGCGATCCCGAACAAGTGCGCAAGGACGTCGAAGAGGGATGGATCTCGGTCGAGAGGGCGGGATCAGTGTACGGTGTCAAATTCGGCGATGATGGGCAGGTCGATGACGAGGCGACGGCCCGGCAGCGTGCCAGGCTCGTGGGAGACGGGCTTGCGGCATGATGGCGAAGGTTGGCGAGGAAAGTCTGGTTGCTTTGATCTGAAGTGGTAGGTGAACGGGTAAACTGACACAGGCCGGATCGTCCCATGGGCCACCCGGCGATACAGCTATTAGATGCGAGGAAAGAGGCCGTCGTAACGGTCTAGGTTAAATCTGGAACTGGGAGGAAATGGAATGACTACCATGAAATGGCTTAACATCACCGCGGGTGCCGCGATCTCTTTCGGCGTTGTTTTTGGAATGAGTATGTCGGCCCAAGCGCAGGACAAAAAGTGCGAGCCGGACAAGGTCGCCGAGAAGTACCCTGCCATTGCAGGTAAATTGCTGAAAATTGGCGCCGACCCGACAACGCCCCCGTATGTCTTTCGCGATGGCGACGATTTCAACAAGATCATCGGCTACGATGCCGATCTTGCCCGGGCCGTGTTCGAATGTGCGGGGGTTGAGGTCGAGTTCCAGCTCGGCGGCTGGTCCGGCCTGTTGCCGGCGTTAGTCGCCGGCCAGATCGACGTGATGTGGGATACCCTCTACTACACGGCTGAGCGCGCTGCGGAAGTCGACTACGTCGTCTACATGCAGGCCGGGACCGGGGCGATGACCCAAAAGGGCAACCCGAAAAACATCATGAGCCTGGAAGATGCCTGTGGGAGCGTTTTCAGCGTTGGTCTCGGTACGGTCGAAGAAGCTGCCATGCGCGACCAGAGCAAGGAATGCACGGACCTCAATAAAGACCCAGTCGAGATCATGACCTATCCTGATGTCGCGGCGGGCTTTCGTCAGGTTCAAAACGAACGCGCCGACATCATGTTGTCGGACCTTAGCCTGCTGACCAAGCATTCGCTGGACAATCCGGGCGTCTATGAGATCGCGTTCAAGATCCTGACCGGATTCAAGATCGGCGTCGCTGTTGTCAACGACGCCAACGATTTGCTCGCGGCGGTTAGTGACGGTCTCGAAATCATGGAAGCCAACGGCACCAAGCATGAGCTTTTCATCAAATACCAAATGGATCCGGATCTGACGTTGCCGACGGAAATACTGCGCGATTAGGCGGCGTGATAAATCATTGAACGCATGACACTGCGTTAACAGCGGATGGTTGTGCTCAAGCGAGTCGGCCGGACCCTGACCCTGTCGTTTGGGGTCGGGGTCCTACTGATCGTCTTCTATGGTCCCATAGAGAATGTTTGGGGCATCTCACTGGAGGAGCTTGCCAGCGGGGGAAAGCGCGTCGAAGCGGAAACCGGCACATTCCTCGCCTGGTTCAACGAATTCCTTTCCTACACGACATCGCAGTTCCTGATCGACGGTGCGATTTTGGCGGTTCAGATCACCGTCCTGTCGATGGCGATCGGCCTGTTTCTCGGCCTGATGCTGGCTCTGATGCGGCTGTCGAACATATGGCCGGTCAGCGCGCTCGCGTGGTTCTACATTTGGTTCATGCGCGGCACGCCACAGCTGTTGCAGCTTGTATTCATCTACGATGCGCTGCCGTTGGTTGGCCTTAAATTCGATACCTTCACGACGGCCATTATCGGATTCGCGCTCAACGAAGCCGCTTTCAGCGGAGAGATCATTCGCGGCGGTATAATCTCAGTCGACCGGAGCCAACGAATTGCCGCAGCGTCGCTGGGTATGGGCCCTGCGTTGACGCTACGCCGAATCATCATGCCGCAGGCGCTGCGCGCGATTCTCCCGGCGATTACCAACGACACGATTTCAATGCTCAAGCTGACGTCGATTGCCTCGGTCATCTTCGTCAATGAATTGACATTCCGTGCCCAACAGATTGTCGGCCAGAATTTCAAATTCTTTACCGTTTTCGCCGCCGCGGCTGTGATTTATCTCGTGATGACGAGCGCGATTTCGATCGCTCAAGCCTTGCTCGAGCACCATTTCAACGTGGAAAAGGAACCGACGGCGCCGGGCGAGGGTGCGTTGGGCCGGATGTTCGGATTCCGCGCGGCGACTCCGCCAATATCGGCGCAACCGCAGTCACTGCCAATTTCTTCGGCGACGGCGGCCAGGCCTTTGATTCCCGATCGGTCGGAATGGATGGACCTGTTGACCGCAACCGATGCGATTGACGAGTCGCGTTCCGGCGAACCGTTCGTGGTCTGCAGTAATGTGCACAAATCCTATGGCAAGAACCATGTGCTGCGCGGAATTGATATGACCGTGGGTCGCGGCGAAGTCGTCACGATCATGGGCCCCAGCGGTTCCGGCAAGAGTACCTTGCTTCGCCTCGTCAACCACCTCGAACATGTCGACGACGGTGAAATTACCGTCGACGGCAAATATGTCGGCTATGAGCGGGTGAAGGACAAGTTGCGCCCGATACGGCACCTTGCGAAGGCCCGAGCCGAGGCTCGCATTGGCATGGTGTTTCAGCACTTCAATCTGTTTAGTCACTTTACGGCGATGGCCAATGTTACAACGGCGCCGATCTATGTCTATGGCGAGCCGGCGGAAGAGGCGGAAAATTTGGCGAAACGTCTTCTCACCGATGTTGGTTTGGGCGACCATCAGAGCCACTTGCCGCACCGGCTTTCGGGAGGCCAGCAACAGCGTGTGGCGATCGCACGCGCGTTGGCGATCTCTCCACGCCTGATGTTGTTCGACGAGCCAACATCGGCACTCGATCCCGAATTGGTCTCCGAGGTGTTGTCCGTAATTCGGCATTTGGCAGAAGCCGGTATGACGATGATCGTGGTGACCCACGAAGTTCGATTCGCCCAAGAAGTCGCCGACCGCGTGATCTTCATGGACGAAGGTGTCATCGTCGAGGAAGGGCCGCCGGATCAGGTGCTGAGCGATCCCAAGGAGGAACGTACGCGGCGTTTCCTGCGGTTGGTCGAGCGTGACGCCGATACATTCTAAGGGAATCAAGGTCAGCCGATTGAGGTCGTGATGTCGACATCGAACCACTCGTACCCCAGGGATATGGTTGGCTACGGTGCCAACTTGCCCGACCCCCAATGGCCGGGTGGCGCGCGGATCGCGGTGAATTTTGCGCCAAATTATGAAGCCGGTGGGGAGCTCAATATTCTCCACGGCGATGACACATCCGAGTACTTGATGACCGATTTCGGTCTACCGGCTGTCCCGGGCGCGCGCAGCATGGTCACCGAATCGGCGTTCGAATATGGAAGCCGACGGGGTGTCTGGCGCCTCCTCGAGATGTTCGCCGCGCGCCAAGTCCGAATGAGCGTGTTTGCCGTAGTCATGGGGCTCGAGCGCAATCCGGAGGTTGCCACGGCGATGACCGAGGCGGGCCATGAAATGGTCAGCCACGGCTGGCGATGGATCGATTACCAGCACGTGCCGGAAGACGTCGAACGCGAGCATATTCGGCGAGCCGTCGAGGATCTTCGGGTGCTGACCGGCAATCGCCCGGTCGGGTGCATGACCGGACGGTGCAGCCCCAATACGCGACGGCTGTTGGTCGAAGAGGGGGGATTCATCTATGATCGTGACGCGTTTAACGACGAATTGCCGTATTGGGTGACGGTGACGGGCAAGCCGCATCTGGTCATCCCATATTCGTTGGAAACGAATGACAATCGGTTCGATGGGAACAGCGGGTTCAGCACGGCCGATGACTTCTTCATCTATATGAAGGACACCTTCGACCTGCTCTACGCGGAAGGCCAGACCGAGCCGAAGATGATGTCGGTGGGGCTTCACGACAGGTTGATCGGTCGACCCGGGCGCGCGGTAGGCCTCGCCCGATTCTTGGACTACGTACTCGACCACGATCTGGTGTGGATTTGCACGGGCGAGGAAATCGCCCGCCATTGGATGGCGGCGCATCCCTATGGTGGAACGCCCTAGGCGGGGAAATTTGGAAAGGCAAAGGAGCAGGAGATGGTGGCAGACGGAGCCAAGTACCCCCGCGATATGGTCGGCTACGGCCGCACGCTCCCGAACCCGAATTGGCCCAATCGTGCCAATATTTGCCTGACGATCGCGGTCAACTACGAGGTCGGCGGCGAATACAATATTCTGCACGGCGACACCCACTCAGAGAACATGCTGACGGACACAGGCTTTCCGGCCTATGACGGGCAGCGAAATATGATCGTCGAATCCGCCTTTGAATATGGCGGCCGGCGCGGCATCTGGCGGATCTTGCGCATTTTGGCAGAGCGCCAGATCAAAGCCAGTTTGTGGGCCGTTGTTATGGGATTGCAGCGCAATCCGGAGGTCGCCGAAGCGGCGGCCGAGGCGGGGCACGAAATTGTCAGCCACGGCTGGCGATGGATCGATTATCAAAGCGTTCCGGAGGAAGAAGAGCGCGCGCATGTCGATCTTGCCGTCGCAGGAATCACGGCACTGACCGGACAGCGGCCGGTGGGCTGGATGACCGGTAGGCCGAGCCCCAATACGCGACGGCTTCTGGTCGAGGAGGGCGGATTTCTGTACGACAGAGATTCCCTCGGCGACGAGCTCCCCTATTGGGTCACGGTGACCGGCAAGCCGCATTTGGTGATCCCCATCTCTTATGAGACCAACGACAACCGGTCTAATGAACACATGGGGTTCGTCACCGCCGATCACTTCTTCACTTACTTGAAAGACGCCTTCGACACATTGTATAGGGAAGGCGAGCAAGGCGAGCCCAAGATGATGATGCTCGCGGTGCATGATCGAATAGTCGGCAGGCCCGCGCGGGCGGCCGGACTCGAGCGGTTTCTCGACTATGTGCTCGGGCACGACAAGGTCTGGTTCGCCCGGGGCGTCGATATTGCCGAGCATTGGCGAAAACATCACCCCTATGAGTGAGGCGGCGCCCCTACAAGTTTTCGTGTTCGTTATTTCATGGCCGGTTTGCGAGGCGACAGAAATTGGTGCCGCCTTCAATTGGAGGCGACAGATGATCGATCGGTTCACGCGCCCTATTGCGCCAACCGGACAGGCGCTCGATATCACGAGGCCCCCGATCATGTCGCCGGATCGTGATTGCGATTGGCGTTCTCATTCCTGCCAGATGGCATAATGGCATGGAGCCGACCAACCCTATTGCGACTGTTGCTTGCTGGGATCGCCGCTCTTTTCCGGTCGACAGGGTGACAACCGCGTTGATGGTGATCGATATGCAGCGGGATTTCCTCGATCCCGGCGGTATGAGCGCAAACTCGGGCGAGAATATTGATGCACTTCGATCGATTGTCCCCATTCTGCGTCAGATACTCGAGGCGGCGCGACGCGTAGGATTGTTGGTTATCCACACGCGAGAGGGCTACGCGCCGGACCTCTCGGATGTCCATCGCGTGAAGGCGGAGCGGGACACGATTGGAAAGCTAGGCCCACTTGGGCGCTTCCTAATTCGCGGCGAACCCGGACACGGTTTCATCGACGAAATGTCACCGATCAAAGGTGAATGGGTGATCGACAAGCCTGGCTTCGGAGCGTTCTATCGTACAAACCTCGAGAAGGATTTGCACGACGCCGGAATCAGCCACCTCATCGTGACCGGCGTAACCACGCAATGCTGCGTTCTTTCGTCGATACGTGAGGCTGTCGATCGCGGATTCTATTGCCTCACAATCGCTGACGGCTGCGCCGCCTTCGATCGAAATCTCCATGACGCGGCCTTGGCGACCATTCGCGGAGAGAATTTCTTGTTTGGCTGGATTGCGGAGGGTCGAGCGATACTCGACGCGCTTGGCCCCACTGCGGCCGGGGAAAGCGCAGCTCAATCTGGCTGAGCGGGATTGGCGCGGTCGTAATACTGGTCCCGACTGACTTCAACATAGGTCGGCCGGTAGTAAACACAGTCGTCGCTGCCGGGACCGCTACGTCGGATATTGAAAGAGATCGCGACGCGCCGGCCGTCTCCCCGGAACGGGTAGACGTTGTGCAGCATATAAGAAGGCCATATGTACATGTCGCCCGGCGATGGAAGGATGACGAACGGATTGGTTTCGATCAACGTCAAGATGCCGTCAGGATATGTCGAGACTTCCATGCTCGGCGGGATTTGGAGGTAGACAATTCCCGACAATAGATTCGGTATATGGGCGTGCAGGATCTGATAATCGTTCTGGCGTTGGTCGATGGCCCAACACCGCTCCATTCTTATGTTCGTTACGTCCTCGTCTTGCGCCGCCCTTTGCCGTAGAATGTGTCCGATCGCCGAGCATTTCAGGTAGTCGCGGCAAGTCTGCAGTATGAATTCGTAGAGGCCGAGAACTCGGGTTTCGCAAGGGCGCTCCGGGAAAAACGCCATTTTCCCTGACTTGATGCTGTTCCGTTTAATGAGTTTGCCCAGTCCTGTCCGGTCTTCGATAACGCCCGATTGGTCCGGCCTGGCGTTGGCCAATGTCTCTTCGGCGAGGTCCAGGACTTGTTCGAATTCGTTTATGTGGATGCGAGCGACGTTCGGACTGAGCATTTCCAATGGCGCACCGCTTAGCCACCCGTCTTTCGCCGTGGTGGGGGTGAATTCCCCGGGTGATCTTGCCGGCACATGGATCTGTTCACTCACGGAAAATTGACCGATTTTCAAAGAAATTTACTTGGTGGCTGGTTATCATAGTCTACGCGATTCGGCAATTAGTAATGCATAGTATTCCTGAGATTTAGAGTCTGATATAAAGTGTAAGGATATAAATCTTTAAGTGAAAATAAGTAATATACATTCTACATTCTTATGCAGAGGCCCCTATTACATGCCCGCCCGGTGGAATCGATTCATGCCGCCAGATTTGGACACGCGTGCGGCTCGTCTGGCCGGCGGAGGCACGGGGCCTCAATCATTTCCGACCGAAACGGCGGAAATGCCTATCCCCTGATTCATCGGGAGACGACCGCTCCCATCGGTTACCGATCGCGCGTGGTTGCAGACTCGTCGTCGATGAGCGCGGCGGCGCCCTTTGTCATCGGCATTGCATGATCCGATTTGCGTGATAGACATAGCAACCAACCGGGTTCGGCGTGTGACCGTTGGACCGATTCGATCTGAAAGGAGACGAGGTGGCAGCGGTCTCTGCGATCAATGACATTGTCGCGGGCGCACTAAGATGGCGGTTGTGGAGTCGTCTTGGGTGGTATGATCTGCGCAGTCGGTATCGTAGATCCCACATGGGACTGATATGGATCGCGCTCACGACGGGGATATTCGTCGGCTCGTTGGGCACGCTCTATTCGATTCTTTTTGGCCGCGACCCGGCCGCATATATCCCCCACCTTGCGCTCGGCTTCATTACTTGGACCTTGCTGTCGAGTGTGGTTACCAGTGGATGCCGCGCGTTCATTCAATCTCAGCGGTTCATTCTTGAAATCTATATCCCGCTTTCGACGTTCATTCTCAAGACCGTCTGGCAGCATGTCATCATTTTCGGTTATCAGCTTTCGGTCTTCGTCGCCGTTGCGATCATTTTCGATCTCAGAGTCGGATTGACGGCGCTGCTTTTCATTCCGGGCTTTGCTCTTATCTTGCTCAACGCCGTTTGGGTTGCGCTGCTTATGGGCATCTTCGCGACCCGGTTCCGCGACCTCGCCGAGATTGCGACGAGCGTGCTGCGCATCGTTTTTTTCATGACACCAATCATATGGATGCCAGACATGATTGGTATTCGGGCCGAGTTTCTTGAACTGAATCCCTTTTATCATTTCATCGAATTGGTGCGTAGCCCGCTCCTGAATGTTGTTCCCAAGGCGACACACTGGCTTGTCGCCGTCGCCGCACTTGCTATCGGATGGCCGATTACGATCGCGGTCTTTAAGCGGCTTCGTAACCGAATCCCGTTCTGGCTATAGAGGGCCGAGTTGGCATCTATCGACCTGAAAAATGTGTGGATCGAATTCGATCATGTGCGTCCCGAGCGGCGATCCCTGCGCCACCAAATATTGGGCGGGCTTCCGATCGGGGGAAGGATTCATCAGGAGAAACGCCAGGGAACACGGGTTACCGCGCTGCGCGAAATTGACCTTCAGATTCGAGACGGCGAACGACTCGCGTTGATCGGTCGCAACGGCGCGGGCAAATCGACATTACTTCGTGTCTTGTCCGGGGTCTATGCGCCGGTCAAGGGCTCGGTGCAAATAGACGGTCGTATTTCCGCTGTGTTCAATGCCGGTCTCGGTTTCGATATGGACGCCAGCGGGATCGAGAATATCGCTCTTCGAGGCATCCTCCTTGGCATGCATCCAAGAGAGATCGATGAAAAAATCGAAGACATCGCCCAATTCAGCGAACTCGGCGAATACCTGTCTATGCCATTGCGAACCTATTCGAGCGGAATGGTCTTGCGCCTCGCGTTCGCGATTTCGACCTCGATCGAACCGGACGTCCTTCTGCTCGACGAATGGATTGGCGCCGGCGATGACAGTTTCATCGAGAAGGCCGAGCGGCGCATGATGAATCTGATCGATCGCACAAATATTCTCGTGCTCGCCAGCCATCGAATGGCTTTGGTGAAGGCGGTCTGTACGAAGGCACTTCTGTTGGAACGGGGGGAAATCAAAGCCATTGGCGATGTCGACGAGGTTGCCGACCAATATGCTGGCCAGTTCACGGGAAAGCCCAAGCTGCAAGATCGATAATCTCGACGGGCTGGATCGGAAGGTTGATGGCTCTCCCGTCCTACTCTCCCTAAGACTAGTTCTACTGGCGTTTGGCGGCTTGCTGTTGCATCGCGCTCAGGAAACGTGGCGGCCTCCGTGAGCAAAGAAAGGCCATACCCAGCCAAGACCAATAGATTATCGAGTTGCCGGGATAGACTTTGCGGAACCAGACACGGTTCCGCCCGTCATCGACCTCCCGATCGAAAAGCGCGGCGACCGACACCGGATCTTTGATCGGAAAGCCCTTTTCCATTGGTCGCAGGTAGGCCGACAGAGTCGGAAATTCGTCCCATGAGCCCGTGAGACCAAGAACGAGGGCGAATACATTGGTTACGAGAGGTTCAATGTTTTCGAGTTCGCGATCGGCAAAGAAACGGGACCACTCGATTTGACCTTCGGCCCTGCGAATCAGTAGGTAGAGGTCGAGCGCCGTTTTGACGGTACAGGCATTGCGTTCAAGGTCGTGCGCGATTTCCAAGGCCGTCGCCGCCAGTTCGTATTCAGGAGACAACAGGCCGACCTCGACACCGGCGACTTTGCGTTCTTGCCGCGTGGACCATATTTCTGCGTCATTGATCCGATAGGCCGGCCGCCTGCGCAATTGCCTATGCAGATCCACCTTGTAGCCATCACGAGAGAGTGTGATTGCATGCTCGAAATTTCGCAGCAAAGCATCCCAAGGGCGCGGCGCCTCGTCCGGCTTGAAACCGATTTCCGATAGCAGGGATTCGGCGCGGTTGTGGTCGTCCAGCCGGACTAGAATATCGATATCGTCGAAATGGCGCCCATCACGATCACCGTACAAATGCTCCGCGTAGGCCGGCCCCTTGAGGAGAATGTAATCGATTCGATGGGACCGCAGCATCGTATCGATTTCCAAAAGAATCCCGCACAGCACGTCATGCCTTGCCGCTTGCGATCGGCTGTAACGTTGCAGCGGGCCGATCACACTTTCGGGAAGCCGCGAAATGAGGTCCGTTTTCTCCAAGGCCCGGATTAGCGGCAGGCGTTGTTGATTGCGCAGCGCAAACTCGGCGAACTCGGCCAACTCGTCAGATTCGCCGGCGAAGCGTCGCAATTCGCCAGCCTCAAATCCGCCAACACAAAGCTTCTTGCAGAGTAGGACTTTGCTTTTGAAATCCATCGCAGGAATGATTTGGGATCCGCTGAAATTAGAACGATCTGACAACGCGCCGGCGCAGACTAACCTGCATAAGGCCGAATCGCGGTGTCGGAGAAATGACCGATTTACCCGCTAATCGGCAATTGGTGTCGCGTCCATGCTCAATACCGCACGGACGGCATTCTGTCGAAGCAATTTGATTTGGCGAAATCGTTGGATACAGTCGTTCACCCAGCGACGCCGGTGTAGTATGACCGGCGCACGCCAATGGCGGGGCCGGCGAGGTTATCGATATGACATTTGTTTGGGAAATCCTGTCGCGACCACGACGAATGACGTCGAGTGCCACTGTGTCGAAACGCGGAAGCGTTCACCGAAAGCCGATCACGGGACTTTGGCGGAACTCACAGGCGATATCGACGAGCTTTGTCGAACAGGCCAATTGGTAAGCCCGGTGCCTGTCCTCAGGATCATCTTTGACGTCGAAGAATCGGCTTGCCGCGGTTACGCGGCCGGGCTGTCGAAAAACGCGCCCGGCGATTTTGCCGTAGAATTGGCTCCGGCCATGATCGGAAAGGATAGGCTCCCGATCGCCGCCATCGTGGGAGACAATTGCCCCGATCTATTTTTCGTTCTGGACGCGGCGTCGGTCTGCGGCGTTCGGCACGAACTCGACGCTCGCGGTTGGGATGTTCCGCTTGTCGGGGCGGTCAATTCCGGATGGGCCGAAAGATCCCCTGATATTTTGCGCGTATATCGCTCATCCGATGCACTATTGATTTCGGACCGGGAATATTGGCGGAAGTTGGGCCCGATCCCCAACACGTTTACGATTCCCTACGGTGTGGATCACGAGCTTTTCCACGTCAGCGTTCCGCGAATGGAAAGGAACCAGAAAGTGATTTGGGTCGGCTCGCAAGACGGCCCGATTGCGGATGGGTATGACGGCTTCATAGCTCCGTTGCGGGAGCGGATGAATGCGCAGGGGATCGATTTCGAAGCGCGCTTTGTCGAATCATACGGTCACGGCGGCTTCATCTCTGAGCAAATGGCAGAGTGGTACAACAGTGCAACCGTCATCGTCTGCGCAAGCGAATCCGAGGGCGCACCCAATCCACCTTTGGAGGCGGCAGCCTGCGGTTGCACGATCGTGAGCACCGCCGTTAGCAATATGACGGAACTCATCGAAGATGATCTCAATGGCTATTTGGTGGACGGCACGCTCGACGCCATCGAACACGGCGTTGTCAAGGCGATCGAGAATTATGACCGTCTGTCGGAAAGACTGCTGGGGGATATGAAGCCCTGGCTTTGGGAGCGGCGCGCCCCTGAGTTCTTTGATATTTTTCGGAATGTGATCATCGACAAAGGCCGCTCCGTCGCTGAGCCCATAAATTCACGTCCGGTCGATCTTTCGAACGAGGTTACCGTTTTTGTGACGACTGTCGGCGCGCCCACCTATAGGGAGTGTATCGAGCGAGTCGCCGTCCAGGACAGCGTGTTCCGGCTCGTGATCATTGAAAATGTCGCGCCGCTGACCGATGCCCTCCAGCACATGTTGGACTCCTGCGAAACGCCGTACTTCGTTCAGCTCGACGAAGACATGCTGCTCTATCCGGATTCCATTCAAGAGTTGTACAAGAAAATTTCGGCGACCGACGAAAAGGTCGCGATTTATGTCGGCAATCTTTTTGACGTCCATCTCGGTCGAACCATCCAAGGCATTAAGATATGCCGCCGGGATATCGTTCGAAACTATCCATGGACCCGCGAAACAACGGTATTTTCTCGAAATCGAGCGATTCAGGATGACGGATATCGGATTGAATCGGGGCGGTATGACGCCGCAACTCCCGATGCCGAGGGAACATTCGGTCTACATGGTACCGAATGGACACCGCAGCTCGCCTACGAGCGCTATTTCACATTGCGAAAATGGCGCAACGTGTGGCAGCACCTGGACTGGATCGACGACCATGAGACGCAATTCCTGACGCGGTGCCTTGAAGATCAAAATGAAGACAACTTTTTCAGTTTGATGGGGCTGATTGCGGGCGCACTGGTAGGGGCGAAAAGCTCTGTTCGTCAGAAGGATTTTCGAAACTATGACAATCTGCCGGGCTATGCCCGGATTCGGCAACTCTACATCGATCTTCGCGCTGCTACAGCCGTCAGCGGCAGTGACAGTGCAAAGGCGAGAGACGAATCACCGGATATCGGGGCTCGCGCCCGTATGAGCGATGGGTTGTCCGGTCGCCCCATTGCCGCCACGAGCGATGAAGTTGACGATGCGCCACATCGAGCCTGACCTATTGGGCCCCGATCTTATCGCTCTGATAGATGAGGTCGCGACTCCGTTGATCGAGGCGGAGGTGATCACCGGGCTGCCGGCGGCCGGTTCGTCGCGCGCTTCGTTTCGTTTGGCATTCAAGGACGGCGTGACAGTGAAGGGGCGCCGGTTCGACAATGCCGACATCGCCGAGCGGGTACGAGCCTTGAGTGGACTTCTGGCGGCGGATGATTTTTCGCGGGTCCTGGCTTGGCGCGGCTGTGCCACGATCGAGGAATGGGTTGACGGGAAGGTCGACGACACGATTTGTCGTCAACCGCGTTTGCTTCGTTTCTTGGGGGCGAGACTCGGCAAAGTCCATGCGACAATCCTGCCGCCGCAGGTTGAACAGAGATATGGGCAAGGTCGGCAAACTGCGCGCGCCTTGAGAGACCCTCTAGAGCGGTTGAGTGCCGAATTGTTCGAAATGGGGAATTTGACCCAGGTCCAGCATGAATTCGTACGAAAAATTGCCCGAACAAAGTGCCCGACCTCGATTTCATGTGGTTTGCTTCACGGAGACTACGCGCCGGAGAATATCGTCATAAACGAAAACGGCTATCCTGTTGTGGTAGACAATGGTTCCATCCGGGTGGGTATGCTCGCCCTAGACTTGGCTCGTGTTTGGTATCGATGGCCGCTTGACGGTCAATCCGAAGCACATTTTCTTGACGGCTATGCAAGTGCCTCCGATTGCGCCGACTATGGGAACAATCGAGAGTTCTGGAGAGTGTTCGCTTTGGCTGAAGCAGCCCATTTCCGTGCCTATTGGCAAACTGAAAATAGCGAATTGCCGCTCACCAAATTGCACGCCATCCTAACGACGATGGAAGCCCGCGAAAATGGCGGGCAGCAGAGAATTCGAGCACAGCGGAGGGCTAATTGAGCCGCCGCATTGAATCGCACCGTCTGACGTTTGAGTATTTAGGGTTAAGGATTACCGTCTCCGCCGACGACGCCTCCGACCTTCTGTGGCTAGGCGAATTTCTTTCGCCTTGGTTCCAATCCGGCGGCAGGGCCGCGGCTCTGAAAGTCAGCGCGCGAATCGATATCGGTCGTTTCCAGCAGCTTCTTGATCAACGGAATTGGATGGGTGCTCCAGGTGCTCGGTGCTTCACGCTCGATAGCGCGAACGCCGCCGACTATCCGGTGCTGAAACGAGGCGCCGGTGAACTCATCGTCAGGGACGACCAATTGCGCGCGTTCTACGTTTTGGCCGGCAAGTCAGAAATTCAGATCATCGGTTCAGGTTCGCGCGGATGTGCGCGGGTGGCCGCGATGCGTGTCATCCGCGAGCTGGCCACGCTTCGTGGATGGCAAACGGGGGCCGTCCTGCATCATGCCGCAGCCGTCGAAATTTCCGGTCGTGTGGTTCTGTTTGTCGGACACAAGGGCGCGGGCAAAACGACGCTCTTGCTGAGCGCGCTTCGTCTGCCGCAATCCAGATTACTATCGAATGATAGGGTCTTCTTGTCGAGCAGGGCCGCCAACTTGCGCGCCACCGGCATGCCAACCGTCGTTTCCGTCAAGCCACGGACCGTGGAGATGAACGCGCATCTCGATAGGGCGGTCACAGAGCGGCGATTTGACCACACATTCACCATAGCGGAATGCCAAGAACGCCCGGGAGCCAATGGTGTCAGCGACGGCCGACACATCGACGTCAGCCCGGCGCAGTTCTGTGCCGCGCTTGGCCGCGAGGCGATTGCGGAAGGGGATGTAGCGGCGATTGTTTGGCCCCAGATCAGCGCCGCCCGCGACGACCGCCGGATAAATCGATTGTCCGCCGAGGATATTGATCGTCGAATTGTCGATGGCCTGTTTCCGGTTCAGGCTGAACAAGGGGTATTCGCGGATGTGATCGCGCCGCATGGTGTCGATCCTTGGCGAGGGGTGCCAGAGGTGACGAGGTGCCTTGCTCGTGTACCCAATTATGGCTGGCGAATCGATCAGGACGTGCCGCCGGACCCTTGGACCATGGATACCGTGAAATCAATTATGGACTGAAAAACCGTCGATGAAGAATGGCCGGCCTGCACCCGAGTTGACGGCCTTGGCGAATCGCGATCGCCGATCGACTATGCGATCTCAGCCAGGATTTCATCGGTGGTGCGCTGGCGACAATACCCCTTTATGGCCGTCAGCGAGCGGTCGTGCCGTTCCTGGGAGTAGGTCGCACAGGCATCGATAGGTAGGGTGACAAGGTAGCCCAAGTCGCAGGCATCACGTACGGCCGATTCGACGCATTGGTCCGTCACGACGCCGCATATGACCAGCTGCCGCATGCCGAGATTGCGGAGTATGTAGTCGATGTGAGTGGACACAAATACGCTGGACGAGGTTTTGGGCAACCAGATTTCGTCGTCAATCGGGGCGAGCTCATCGATGACTTTTCCATCCCAGGAGCCCTTGGGCACATTGTATCCTGTGATCTTGTAGTCGAGGCTTCGATCGCGGCCGTCTCTGGTTAAGCTTTCAATAGTCGTGAAAATAACTTCGATTCGGGCGTCCCGAAATCCATTCTGAAGGCGCTGCATGTTAGGGATGGCCAATTCCTTGAGGCGCAAGAAATAGTAACCAAACCGTTCTTCGATTTGGTCCTCGGACAGATCGGCGAATTCACCGCCATTTCGATGGGCGCAGAAATTTTGTACGTCGATGATCAACAGGGCGGACTGACTGGGTTCGAGTGCAACCTCGCGGCTAGATGGTTGAGACCCGTTCATCAATTCCTCCCCACCAGGCATTCCAATGTTCGCGCTTCGATTAGCCGATTTCGCTCGTCAATGAAAGTGCCGAACACAAGCGCTCTGCCCATGCTTGCTGGCCGCTCGTTGACCCCAAATGATCGTTGCGGACTTCAATAAGCAAGTGAGCGATACCTCTCCGTTCGCCGTGTATTGGTATCGTGTAATCGGAAATATCGGACACCGCATAGGGCTCATTGAAGGCGACGTGGACCGATTGGTCGAGCAGGTCGAGACTTCGCTTTGTTGCCTGAGCGAGTCGGTTGTCTCGGTTGTAGAGCAGGCCGAGGTCCCAGGGGCGGTCGAAACCATCGAACCGCGGCGTAAAGCTGTGGACGGACACCAGTAGGGGCAAATTCGGTTCCGCCGAGCGACGGTCCAAGATCCCAGAAATACAGTCGTGGTAAGGGTGGTGTATCTCCCTGTGGCGGTTCTGCCTGTCGAATTCGCTAAGGTCCGAATTTCTCGGAACGATCGTGCCGTCACTTGCCGCGGGAATGAATTCCGGCGAGTCGGGAGGGCGATTGCAATCAATGACAAGACGCGAGAAGTTTTGCAGCACCAAGACGGCGTCGAGCATTTCCGACATCAAGAGCGCCAAGCCGGCGGCGCCAATATCCCAGGCGATGTGACGCTCCATATTCTCTCTGCTCAAACCCAAGTCGCCCAGCGATCGCGGAATCGCCTGTCCCGCATGTTCACAAGTGAGTACGATTCGTGACGTGCCGTGCTGATTGAGAACATCGACCGGCACCATATCGTCGTCGCTCAATAACGGACGAAGGCTCGCCTGCGTATCACCACCAAACTGATCCATGGTTTCACACCAATCCTCGAGCGCGCCGCGATGATGGATTTAGCATCGGCAAGCGACTTTTTGCGGCCACGCCTGATATTGGCAAATTATGCGGCAAGTTCCAGCATTAGAATATTGATACAAAACATTCCAGCGTGCGATCTTGCCGGATGTCCAAACCAGGCGGCGCCGTTCTGGCCCAAGAATGACGATATTCCGCAGTGACCTAGAAACGGGAGGCGAGTTACGTGATCAGAGAGGAAATCGCGTTTATTTGTTGCAGCGATATTGCGGGGCAGGTGCGCGGCAAGGGGTTCCCGAGCACCGACATACTGGATCGAAGGATCCGCGGCGTGGGTTGGTGTCCAACCAACATGCAGATTACCGCCTTCGATGCCATAGCGGAGACCCCATTTGGTGCGCTGGGTGACCTATTGCTGGTTCCGGACAACAAGACCGAGGTCGTCGTCGATTTCGGCGACGGGTCACCAAGAGAAAATTTCATCCTTGGCGACATCACATACACCGACGGGCAGCCATGGGAGTGTTGCCTGAGAACCATGTTGGCGAATGCGCTGGAGTCGATGAATTCGGAGACCGGGCTGACATTATTGAGCGCGTTTGAGCACGAGTTTCAATTCGTCGATGACGAGGTCGAAACCGAAACTGCCTATTCGTTGGGCGGCTTCCGTGCAGGTCAGGCGTTCGGTGAAACATTGCTCAGTGCACTCCGTGCTGCGGGCGCCGAGCCGGATTCATTTTTGCGCGAATATGGCAAAGATCAATATGAGGTGACCGTCGCCCCGCAACCCGGCGTGAAGGCCGCCGATCAGGCGCTCATCGTCCGTGAGCTGGCCCGGGCGACGGCGCTCCGCAGCGGGCGGCGAGTAAGCTTTACGCCGGTACGCACGCCGTCCGGGGTGGGGAACGGGGTCCACATTCACATGAGTTTCAGCGACGCTGATGGCCGGCCGGCGACCCATGATCCCAATGGGCCTGGCGGTCTGGCGGCAACGCCCGGCGCATTCGTTGCAGGGGTGCTCAAGTATTTGCCGTCGATCGTTGCGTTCACTGCCCCAAGCGTTGTTTCCTACACGCGGCTGACCCCGCATCGATGGAGTGCACCGTTCAACAACCTAGGCTATCGTGACCGTGAAGCATCGATGCGAATCTGCCCGGTGGCGGAAATTCCCGGCTACGATGTAGCCTCGCAGTTCAACGTGGAGTTTCGCGCTGGTGACGCGGCGGCGAGTCCATATCTGCAGCTCGCAGCCATCGTGAAAGCGGGCCTGCAAGGGATTCGCGACGGTCTGGCGCCGCCACCGCCAACCGAGGAAGACCTTTCGCTCTTGAATGCCGAGACGTTGGCCGCGCGCGGATTCGAACGGCTGCCCCGATCGCTCGATGAGGCGCTGGCACGCTTGGAACAGGACGAAACAGTTCGATCTTGGTTCGATGAACTGTTCATCGACGTGTACCTCAAGCACAAGCGGGGGGAGATGAACTATTTAAAAGATTTGTCCGAAGAGGAAGTTTTCGCGGCTTATGAACGAGCGTACTAATCGAAGGGGTTGGCACTGGATCTAGCCGGTCGAGGAAGCTGCGGTGACATTCGGCCGGCTATGACCGGCAGGCGCCGGTTCGATTGAGGCGGGGCTTTCATAAGGTTGGAATGACCAAGGGCAATGTTGGACAGTCGCTTCGCTGGCCTTGATTGGAGACTGAGATGACGTCAGCCAAAGAAAAGAATTTCCTTGCCATCGAGGCCGAGCTCGGGGCCCACAACTACAAACCTCTTGACGTCATGCTGGCGCGCGGCGAGGGCGTCTGGGTATGGGACGTAGACGGTAATCGCTATCTCGATTGCCTATCCGCCTATTCCGCGGTCAACCAGGGCCACTGTCACCCCCGAATTCGGGAGGCTCTGATTGAGCAGGCAAGCAAATTATCGCTGACATCCCGAGCCTTTCGGAACGATCAACTGGCCCCCTTTTATGAGGAGATTTGCACTCTGACCAACTCCCACAAGGTGCTTCCGATGAATAGTGGCGCGGAAGCGGTGGAGACCGCAATCAAAGCCGTTCGAAAGTGGGGATACGAGGTCAAGGGGGTGCCGCATGATCGAGCCGAGATCGTGGTCTGTGCGAATGGTTTCCACGGACGCACGATCGCAATCGTCGGTTTCAGCACCGATCCCGTCGCCCGCGAAGGGTTTGGACCCTTTGCCCCCGGTTTCAAAATCGTGCCGTTCGGCGACGCCGCGGCGATCGATGCGGCAATCGGGGCGCATACGGTCGGCGTCTTGATCGAACCGATCCAGGGTGAGGCGGGTGTTATCATTCCGCCGGACGGCTATCTGTCGGAAGTCCGCGACCTCTGTTCGCGCCACAACGTCATGCTAGTTCTTGACGAAATCCAGACCGGGCTTGGGCGCACCGGTAAACTTCTGGCCGAAGAGCATGAGCGCGTCGAGGCCGATCTCACGCTGGTCGGAAAGGCGCTCTCCGGCGGTTATTATCCGGTCTCGGCGGTGCTGTCGAACGGCGAAGTTTTGGGAATTTTGAGACCCGGGGAGCACGGCAGCACATTCGGCGGAAATCCGCTTGCATGCGCAGTTGCCCGCGCTTCGCTTCGGGTGCTGGTCGAAGAGGGCATGATCGAGAATGCCGCCGAACAGGGGGAATATTTTCTCGGCGAGTTGGAGAATCTGCGGACCAACCTAATAAAGGACGTTCGCGGTCGCGGCCTCATGCTTGCGGTCGAATTTCACCCTGAGGCGGGTGGCGCCCGGGCCTATTGTGAAGCGCTGATGGCTGCCGGTCTGCTGTGCAAGGAAACACATGAAAACACGATACGTTTCGCGCCCCCATTGGTCATTACCCGGGACCAGGTCGACTGGGCGTTGGAGCGGATCGAGACAGCGCTTACCTCGATTCCGAACGAAGCCTGATTGGTGACCGACGCGGACGCGCGTACTGATTAGGGTGCCATGCTCGACCGAGCCGCAGCACAAAGAGAGCGTCATGCGGTCATCGCCCGGGCATACCAGAAAGCAAATTCGGCGACACTCGGCTCAAGCGAAGAAAATCGTCCCGGCCGAGCGTATGGCGAGTTCAGCCCTCGGTGTTGCCGTGCGAGCGCGGGAATGTCTTCCTCGATGGCGGTGTCAAGGCGCGCATAGTAATGGTGCGCGCGCTGTTCGAAATCCGGGCGGTCCATCGCTGCACGCGGAAAACACGCGGTCATTCCGACGCGTGTCGAGCTATAACCGAATCTTGGTGATGGCGTGATGTAGAGGCGGCGTATCCTGGCGATGTTGAGGTCGCCGATTTCCAAGAAGGAAGGATACGCCATGTACGAAGATAGAGTTGTTTCGTTTTCCCATCCAGGTGAGATTT